>CAZTMO010000104.1:0-7085 GCA_964615105.1 uncultured Thermoleophilia bacterium | reverse complement strand
TCCACGCCGTCGCCTCAGGCAAGCGCTCGGCGCTCGCCATCGACGCCTGGCTGCGTGGCGTCGACCTCGTCAAGCTCGAGGGCGAACTGGCCGTCTACGCCGGCCAGCCCTACCTCGAACAGCTCGCCGACGCCGCCAAGCTGGGCGAGCTCGGCGAGCGCCTCGCCGAGCGCAGCCCCGTCTGGCTCACGATGGGCATCGCCGCTGAGCCGGCGAAACGCGCGACCATGCCGCGCGTCGGCAAGGCGAAGCGCGCCACCGGCTTCGACGAGGTCGAGAAGGGCTACTCGCTCGCCGCGGCGCGCGACGAGGCGATACGCTGCTTGCAGTGCGTCTGCCCTTCGAACGGCACCTGCGACCTGCAGCGCCTCGGCGTCGAGTACGGCGTGACCAGCAACGACCTCGTCGCACCGGGGGTCCGGGTCCGCACCGTCGAGCCGCAGCATGAGCACCCGTTCATCCGCCGGGACATGGACCGCTGTATCGCCTGCGGGCGCTGCGTGCGCGTCTGCCGCGACGTCGCCGGTCCAGCTTGTTACGACTTCACCGGCCGCGGCTTCGCGACCAATGTCGACACGCCGTACAGCGAGGCCCTCCAGCTCGCCGACTGCATCACCTGCGGTCGTTGCGTGACCGCTTGCCCGACGGGCGCGCTCACGTTCAACGAGCGCGCCCTGCAGTCGTTCCGTATCGAGGAGTCGCGCTGCATCATGTGTCGCGAGTGCGTGAACGTCTGCCCTGTCGACGCCCTCAAAGAGACGAACCACTTCGAGGAGGCCCGCACCCGCTGGCTCGAGCTGGTGGCCCAGGGGAGCAGCCTCGCCGGCGGCCACCGCATGTGCGCCGGCTGTGGAGCGCCGATCGTCGTCCGCCAGGTCCTCATGGGAACGTCCGACCCGGTGGTCGTCAGCGCCGCGACCGGCTGCCTCGAGGTCTCGACGACGATCTACCCCTACACCTCGTGGAAGGGCAGCTACATCCACACCGCCTTCGAGAACGCCGCCGCCACGTTGAGCGGCGTCGAGACCGCCTTCCGCGCCCTCAAGAAGAAGGGCCAGATCGAGGACAACGTCAAGTTCATCGCCTTCGGCGGCGACGGCGGCACCTACGACATCGGCCTGCAGTCGCTCTCCGGCGCCATGGAGCGCGGCCACCAGATGCTCTACGTCTGCTACGACAACGGCGCCTACATGAACACCGGCTTCCAGCGCTCGGGTGCGACGCCCGTGGGCGCCTGGACGACCACGAGCCCCGTCGGCAAGGAGCAGGCCGGCAAGCTGCAGAACCGCAAGAACCTCACCGACATCATGATCGCCCACGGCCTCAGGTACGTGGCCCAGGCATCGCCGCACGACCCGCGCGACCTCGTGCGCAAGGCGGCCAAGGCCTTGGCGACCCCGGGGCCGAGCTTCCTCAACATCCTCGCGCCCTGCCCCCGCGGCTGGCGCTCGGACGGCTCCGAGAGCATCGACCTCGCACGCGAGGCCGTGAACACCTGCTACTGGCCGCTGTTCGAGGTCGAGGACGGGCAATACCGCCTCACCTACCGGCCCAAGGTCAAGGCCGAGCTCATCCCCTGGCTCAAGCGCCAGGGCCGCTTCGCCCACCTCTTCAAGCCGGGCAACGAAGACGTCCTCGAGAACCTGCAGGCGTGGGTCGACGACGAGTGGGAGAAACTGCTGCGCAAGTGCGGCGAGCCCGCTCAGACCATCTGGGAAGAGACCCTTGCGGCGCACGGCTGCATGTTCGTGCCCGAAGACGAACGGTAGACCAGGCGTGTCGCCGGCGCGACAACGGCCATCGGGACGTCGGTGGCCGCGATAGAATGACGGCGGCTACCAGCCGAACGACGCGAACGGGGCGGGCCTCACGGCCCGCCCCGTTCGCGTCGGCGCCGACCGTCGCGCAGCGACCGCAGACGACGCCGCGGGCGGCAGACGGGTACAGTCTTTCCCATGAAGGCCCCGTACGCCGGTGTCACCGTCCACACCATCGGGCACTCGACCCGCTCGCTCGACGAGCTCGTCGAGCTTCTTCGCCATCACGGCATCACCCGCGTCGTCGACATCCGCAGCGTCCCGCGCTCCCGCCGAAACCCGCAGTTCGACGGGAGAGCGTTGGCGCGTGACCTGCCGGCCCGGGGCATCGCCTACTCCCACGAGCCGCGCCTCGGCGGCTTTCGCAAGGCGCGACCGGACTCGGTCAACACCGGGCTCACGCACCCGGCGTTTCGCGCCTACGCCGATCACATGGGCACGGGCGAGTTCGCGGCGGCGCTCGACGACCTCGTGCGCGCCGCCGCACAGGCGCCCACCGCGGTCATGTGCGCCGAAGGCTCCCCGTTCCGCTGCCACCGCCGCCTGCTCGCGGACGCGCTGACGGCGGGCGGCGCGCGCGTCCTGCACATCACCTCGCACGCCGCGCCGCGCGTCCACGAGCTGAGCGATCTCGCGGTCTGGGACGGCGCACGGCTGACGTACCCGCCGGGGCCGCCGGGCCAGGGGACGCTCGACCTTCCCGGGTGAGCGCGGCCAGGCGGCCAAGACGACGCCGGCGTCCAGTTGCGCACGGGCTTCGTCTCGTTGTCCGTCAGCCGGCGAGCCCGCGCAGGTAATAGACCCAGAACGCGGGCACCTCGCGCAGCCAGAGACGCGGCGTCTCTTTGATGCGCCGCGTCTCCTCAGCCGGGACCGTGGAGACCTCCAAGCCCTGCCGTCGGTAGGCGAGCTTGATGCGCGGCAGGTGGTAGGCGTTGCTCACGGCGAGGACGCGGTCGACGCCCTCGCCCACGAAGAGACGCACCGTGTTCGCGACCGTGGCCTCGGTGTTCACCCCGTGCGAATCGACGACGATCGCGCTCGCCGGCACGCCGCGTTCGATCGCCCGGTCGCGCATGACCTGCGCCTCGTCGTAACCACTGTCGCCGACCGCGCCCGACATGATGAGGCGCTCGACGAGACCCTCTTCGTACAACTCGCAGGCGGTGTCGACGCGCCAGGCGAGCGTCTGCGACGGCGCCCCGCCCGGATGCACCTGGGCGCCGAAGACCACGGCGACGTCGGCCGGGCGACGGTAGTCGGTCGTGCCGAAGAAGACTATCTGGGCGAGCGGGAAGAGGAAGAGGCAGGCGCCGAGAGTGGCGACGATGACCGCCGTCGTGCGAGCGCGTTGGGCGAGCGTCGCCGGCCGTGGCGTCGCGGACCCTCGCGTCGCCGGCGCGCCGGCGACCGCCCACGCGCACGAGGACATCAGCACGGCGAGCAGCAGCGAGAACGGGAACGGCACTCTCGGGTCGATCTCGCCCGCCGTCCAGACACGGTAGAACGTGACGACGTTCAGCGCCGCCAGGGCGGCGAGCGCGCCGAACGCCACGACCGCCGCGGCCCGGCGCCGAACGGCGGCGGCAGGTCGCAGGCCGTGGGCCACAAGCACCACGCCGGCGAGCGCCAGCAGCACCGGCGCGACGAGGGCCGGTCCCGGCGCCCCGCCGGCGTCGAACAGCCACAGCGACTCGCGCGCTCCCTCGTGGCGCAGCGTCCCCACGAGTCCCGCAACGAGGAACGCGCCGACGAAGAGCGCGACGCCGCGGACGACCGCAGCCCCCGCGCGACAGGCCGCGCACTCATCACCTTGGCTACCGGCCGTGCGGCCCGCTGCGCCGGCCCGTCCGTCGGCTGCGCCGGCACCTCCGGGCGCCGATCCGGGTGTGTCCGTGACGTCCATCCTCGGGGACTCTACCATCGGATGGCGACGGGCTACGCCTCAGCTCGCCCGGCTGATACGCTCTGACTCAGTCACCCGACCCCGGAGGGACCGCCGTGCGTGAGGTCACCGTCGCCGCCGTCCAGTTCGCCTGCTCCGCCGACCCGGCGGAGAACGTCGCCACCGCCGAGCGCCTCGTACGCGAGGCGGCGAAGCGCGGTGCGCAGATCGTCTGCCTCCAGGAGCTCTTCGAGACGCAGTACTTCTGCACGGGCGAGGACCCGGCCGCCTTCGAGCTCGCACGACCGTTCAAGGGCCATCCGACGGTCGCTCGGTTCCAGACGCTGTGCCGCGAGCTCGGCGTGGTCGTCCCGGTGAACTTCTTCGAGGACGCCGGCCGCGTCTTCTTCAACACCGCGGCGATCGTCGACGCCGACGGCGCGGTCCTCGGCATCTACCGCAAGAGCCACATCCCCGACGATCCCGGGTACCTGGAGAAGTACTACTTCAGCCCCGGAGACACCGGATTCAGGGTCTGGGGCACGCGCCACGCGCGCATCGGTGTAGGGATCTGCTGGGACCAGTGGTTCCCCGAGGCCGCCCGCGCGATGGCCCTGAAAGGCGCCGAGATCCTCCTCTATCCCACCTGCATCGGCGACGAGCCGCTCGACTACCATGGCCCGGACGAGTGTGGTCACTGGCGGACGACCATGCTGGGTCACGCCGCCGCCAACGTGATGCCGGTCGTGGCCGCCAACCGCATCGGTCGTGAGGCGCGACCCGACGGCGAGCAGGGGTACTGGGGTCATTCGTTCATCGCCGGGCCGCGCGGCGAGGTGCTCGCGACGGCGCCGCGCGACGAGGAGGCGATCATCACCGCGACCTTCGACCTCGATGAGTGCGAGGCGCTGCGCCGGCAGATGGTCCTGTTCCGCGACCGGCGCGTCGACCTGTACGGGTCGCTGCTGACGCTCGACGGCGAGACGTCGCCGGCCGGCTGACGCTCGACGGCGAGACGCCGCCGCTGCGCTGAGTCGCGCGGCGAAGCGACGCCGCCGGCCCGCAGGGCGACCCTCGGCTGTCGGGCGTCACACGCCGCCCCGCGTCACCGCTCGGCGAGCAGCGCCGCGATCTCCTTCGAGAGCCGGGTCTGCCAAGGCGCGCGCCCCGGCTCCATCAGGTGCAGGAGGTCGTAGAAGGACGTGTCCGGCAGCGCCTGCTCGTCGACGAACGACACCCACGAGCTTCGATACCTGGCCGCGAGCCTGCGGCAGTCCTTGATGTAGGTCTCGCGCACCGCGTCGAGGTCGTCGCCGACGACCGCCACGTTCAACGGCAGCTCGAGGAGCATAGTCCTGAAGCCGCGCGCGCGACACTCCCTGAGGAGGGCCTCCAGCTCGTCACGGTTGGCGGCGTAGTTCTTGCGGAAGAACGGGTATCGCTCTGCAAGCCAGGTCGCGACCAACTCGCGCTTCTGCTCGAGGGACCGGATACGCCTCTCGTCGTAGCGGTGTTCCGGCTCGACCTCGCCGTCGAGGGCTCGCTGGAGCTCCGGGCTCAACTTGTCGTCGATGCGGAGGTTCGGCGGCGGCGAGGTGTAACGGCCCACGCCGACGCCGATGACGACCAGCGTCGGACCGTTCTTCATGTTGTGGACGTAGCGCCTGTCGGCGGTGTAGCTCTGGTTGGTGGCGCCGAGGACGATGGCGCGCACGTCGGTGCCCGTGAGCGCGCTCAGCTCGGCGCTCCAGGCGGCGTTGCTCACGATGCCCTCGCGGGCGCCGGACCCGCCGAGGAGATAGACGGTCCGGATGGCGGACGAACCGCCGGACGAGGCTGCGGTCGGCGTTCTGGACGATCCCGGAGAGACCTCGCCGGGGACGGGTTCCGGCGAAAGACCCGGGTCGGTGGGCGGGCCCGGCGCCGGCGATGCCGGCGCCCCGCCCGCCCCGCTCCCGCATCCGGCGCCAAGAAGGACGAGCGCCGCGAAGACCGACACGAGCAGCGCCGCCCCGGCCGACACGAGCAGCGACGCCCCGGCTCTCCGCCGCGTCATCGTCACTCCCCCACCAGTTGGGTGAGCTGCGGCGGCGTCACGCCGCGCTTGGCGAGGCGGCGCGAGACCTTCTGCGGCACGAGCTGGATGAAGCAGGCGTCGTAGCGCCAGCGGCGCCACTCGCCGTCGAGGCGGACGAGCAGGTCGTCGCCCTCGACGCGGATGGGGGCGCCGCGTTTCGCCGCCTCGGCGGCGACGAACGGCGCCAGCTCCTCCCGCCACTCCTCGGCGGTGGTCTCCTCGAGCACGTTGCCGCGGTACTGCGCCGGATCGAGGCGGTCCTCGGGATCGAAGACGAACACTCGCCCCGCGGCCGCGCCCGACATGAAGAACTTGCCGAAGTAGGGTTTGGCGCGCAGGCTCAGCTCGCCACGCGCGTCGGGCTTGCTCAGGCCCATGACGACGTGAAGCGAGTTCTCGCCCCCCGACATCAGGTACTCGAAGGCGTACTCGTTGGGGGTCCCGAAGTGGATGGACTTGAAGCCCTGCGCGAGCGTCTCGCCGTCGTCCTCGAAGACCTTGTTCTGGCCGGCGACGGCGAAGCGCGAGCCTGAGTCCCAGACGTTGAACGTGCCCCCGTGAGCGGCGTAGCAACAGGTGTTGAGCGCATCCTGCAGAACGAAGATGGAGCCCGCGCCCGCCTTCATGCCGACGTGGCACTGACCCTGGCCGTAGAGCCGGATGTCGGCGCCCTCGAGCAAGGCGCCGAGAAAGTCGCCCACCTCGCGCCCGTACAGCTCGACGGTGACGCCGCGCGCGGGAGCGCCTGCGGCGTCGGCGAGGTCGACGCCGAGGTAACGCGGGCCGCCGATGCAACCATAGCCGACGACGTTCTTCCAGCCGAGACGGACGGCGTCGGAGAGGATCGTCGAGGCACAGGCCGGTCCGAACGCCTCGCTGGCGAAGCCGCCGAAGTCGAGGACGAGGACATCGCGGACGGGGTCGAGCGGGGCGACGAGGTCGTCGCGCGTGGCCAAGGTCAGGCGGCCCCAGACGCCTCCGGCCGGGGCCGCCTCAGCGGGAACCGGCATGGCGGCGGCGCGGCACAGGGCCTCGTGCAGCAACGGGACCTCGTCCAGCAGCCGGTACACGCCGCCCGCGGACGAACCGTCGCCGCGACGGCCGCCGTCTGTGACGTACTCGATGCCCGAGAGCGCCTTGCCGCCGAGGTCGCAGAAGGCGACCCGCTTGCGCAGCTCCGTGAGGACGCGCAGGGCGACAGCGCGGTCGAGGTCGCCCCGGCGGGCAAAGCCGGGCAGGGCGACCTCGACCAGGTGGCGGTAGTCCTCACCCGAGAGCGCGGCGAGTCGGCCAAGCGTCTCGTCGA
>CAZTMO010000103.1:0-7155 GCA_964615105.1 uncultured Thermoleophilia bacterium | reverse complement strand
TGCCGAAGCTCTCGTTGTAGAAGCTGACGTTGCCGCTGACGACCGGCGTGTCGAGCGCCTCGCAGGCCTCGGCGATGCCCTCGATCGCCTGCTCGAACTGCCAGTAGATCTCGCCCTTCTCGGGGTTGCCGAAGTTGAGGCAGTCGGTGACGGCGACCGGCAGGGCGCCGGCGCAACTGAGGTTGCGCGCCGCCTCGGCCACGGTCGCCTTGGCGCCGCGGTACGGGTCGAGGTAGCAGTGGCGGCCGTTGCAGTCGTTGGCGAAGGCGATGCCGCGCGGCGTCCCTTTGACGCGCAGGACGGCGGCATCGCCGCCGGGGATCTGGATTGTGTTGGCCTGGACGATGTAGTCGTACTGCTCCCAGGCCCAGCGCTTGTCGGCGATGTTGGGCGCGGCGAGCAGCTCCGCCAGCGCCGCGCCGAGGTCCGGCGGCACAGGGTACGCCGCGTCGGTCACGGCGACCGGGTCGTCCACGAGGTAAGCCGGCTTCACCGACGGCGTCCGGATGACGGGCGCCTCGTCGGCGAGCCGTCGTGCCGGGATGTCGCCGACCATCTCGCCGTGCCACCAGATGCGCAGCATCTTCGTGTCGGTGACCTCGCCGATCACGGTGCAGTCGAGGTCCCAGCGGTCGCAGACGGCACGCACCTCGTCGAGCTTGCCCGGCTCGACGATGCTCAACATGCGCTCCTGCGACTCGCTGATCATGATCTCCCAGGGCTCCATATCGGCCTCGCGCAGCGGCACGCGGTCGGCGTGGATGTCGAGCCCGACCATGCCCTTGCTCGCCATCTCGCTGCTCGAGCTGGTGAGGCCGGCGGCGCCGAGGTCCTGCATGCTGACGACGAGGCGCTCGTGCAGCAGGATGAGGCAGGCCTCGATGAGCTTCTTCTCGGTGAACGGGTCGCCGACCTGGACCGACGGGCGCTTCTCCTCCAGGGTCTCGTCGAACTCCTGGCTGGCCAGCACGCTGGCGCCGCCGATGCCGTCGCGCCCCGTCTTGTTGCCGATGAGCACGACGTGGTTGCCGACGCCGGCCGCCTTGGCGCGCACGATCTGGTCGGTGCGCAGGATGCCGGCCGCCATGGCGTTGACGAGGCAGTTCCCCTCGTAGCTCGGCTCGAAGTAGATCTCGCCGCACACGGTGGGGATACCGAGGCAGTTGCCGTAGTGGGCGATGCCGCCGACGACGCCGTCGAGGAGGTAGCGCTGGCGCGGCTCGTCGAGCTCGCCGAAGCGCAGCGAGTCGCACGAGACGATCGGCCGCGCCCCCATGGTGAAGATGTCGCGGACGATACCGCCGACGCCCGTCGCCGCGCCCTGGAAGGGCTCGACCGCCGACGGGTGGTTGTGACTCTCGACTTTCATCGCGATCGCCCAGCCGTCGCCGATGTCGACGACGCCGGCGTTCTCGCCCGGGCCCTGCAGGACGCGAGGACCGCTGGTCGGGAAACGCCCGAGGACGGGGCGGGAGTGCTTGTAGCTGCAGTGCTCGCTCCACATCAGCGAGTAGATGGCGAGCTCGACGTACGTCGGCTCGCCCCCCTGGATCTCGCAGATGTGGGCGTACTCCTCGGCCGTCAGGCCGAGCTTGACCGCGGCGTCGAGGTCGGCGCGCCGGTTGACGTATGCCGCCGTCATGACGCCACCTCCGCGCGGGCAAGGACGGTGTCGATCATCGCCTGGAAGAGCCGGCGTCCGTCGTCGCCGCCGGCCATGTGAGCCTCGACCGAGTTCTCGGGGTGCGGCATCATGCCGAAGACGTTGAACGTCTCGTTGCAGATGCCGGCTATGTTCTCGACGGCGCCGTTGGGGTTCGCCTCGGGCGTGGGCTCGCCGCGGGCGTCGGCGTAGCGCAGGACGACCTGGCCGTTGGCCTTCATCCGCGCGAGGGTCTCGGGGTCGACGGCGTAGTTGCCCTCGTTGTGCTTGACGACGATGCGCAGCAACTCGCCCTCGCGGCACGTACGCGTGAACGGCGTGGCCGCGTTCTCGACGCGCAGGTTCACGTAACGGCAGACGAACTTGAGGCCCATGTTCCGCAGCAGACCGCCGGGGAGGAGGCCGGACTCGACGAGGGTCTGAAAGCCGTTGCAGATGCCGATCACGAGGCCACCGTCCGCGGCGAAGTCACGCACGGCCTGCATGATCGGGCTGAAGCGCGCGATCGCGCCGCAGCGCAGGTAGTCGCCGTAGCTGAAGCCACCGGGCAGGATCACGGCGTCGACGCCGGCGAGGTCGGTGTCCTTGTGCCACAGGTACTGCGCGGTCGCTTCCGGGAAGGTCCCGACCGCGTGGCAGGCGTCGGTGTCGCAGTTCGATCCCGGAAAGACGACGACGCCGAAGCGCACGGTGCGGGGGGCGGGTGACATGGCGCGCCTCACTTCTCGTCGAGGGCGAAGGTGAAATCCTCGATGATGGGATTGGCGAGGAGCCTGCGGCACATCTCGTCGACCTCCGCTCTCGCCTCCTCGGGCGTCTTGCCGGACGCGTCCAGACGAAACTCGATGAACTTGCCGATCCGCACCTCGCTGACGCCCTCGAAGCCCAGGTTGGGAAGGGCCCGTTCGACCGTCGCACCCTGGGGGTCGAGGATGCCCTTCTTGGGCGTGACGTACACGCGGACGTTCATCGCTTCACCTGCCCGGGAGACGGTGTGGGGGACAAGGTGAGTCTATCGGAACGGCGGGCCCCCTGCCGTCAGGCCGACGCCGCGCCGACGTGACGCAGGATGAACTCGACCGTCCGCCGGTCGTAGTCGACGCGGTGCTCGGTCCCGCTGATCTCGTGTCCCTCGTCGGGGTAGACCACGGCCTCGCACTCGACGCCGTTCTCGCGCACGCGCCGCGCGACCTCGTCGACCTGTCCGGGCGGGCAGCGAGGGTCGAGCGCCGCCGCCATGATGAGCAGCGGCGCCTTGACGCGCTCCAGGTGGTTGATCGGCGAGTAGTACTCGAGACGAGCCCGGTCCTCGGGCAGGCGGCCGCTGTTCTCCTGGTCCCACCAGACGAGATCGGCGCGCACCGCCGGGTCGGCCTGGGCGAAGACGAAATCGAAGAAGGGGACGCCGGCGACGCCGCAGGCCCAGAGGTCGGGGAACTGCGTGAGGAGGGCCATCGTGTGGAAGCCGCCCCAACTGCGACCCGTGCAGGCGATGCGCGCCGGGTCGCAACCCTGGGCCACGAGGTACGCGTGCGCCCCTGCGACGTCCTGGATCTCGCCCTGCCCCACCAGATAACGATTGGCGAGCTGCCAGGTGCGCCCGTAGCCGTCGCTCCCCCGGTAGTTGGGGTGGATCACCGTGCAGCCGGCGTCGAGGAGGGCATCGCGCAGCGGGTCCCACTCGTTGGAGTGGTGCCAGGTCGGGCCTCCGTGGATGATGACCACGCCGGCGCCGTTGGGCCGGGCGGGCCTGAAGACCAGGGCGGGCACGTCGGTGAGGCGATCGAGGCTGCGGTAGTACACGTGCTCACCGGTGACGAAGCGGTGGCCGGCGAGACCGTCCGGCAGGCCGTGTGTGAGGCGGGTGACACGGCCGTCGGCGACCTCGATGCGGAAGAGATCCGACGGGACTCCCGGGCCGCTGAGGACCACGATCACCGCGCTGCCGTCCGGGGTGAAGCGGGGGTGGTAGTGGTTGCCGCGCCCGGCGCTGAGGTCGGTGACCTTGCCTGAGGCAAGGTCGAGGCGCCACAGCGCCGTCTCGGCGGCATGGTCGGTGAGAAAGACGAGACTGCGGCCGTCGGGCGCCCACACCGGCCCGTGCGCGTCGCGGTCGCCCTCCCAGGGCCACTCCACCTCGTCTCGCGCGACGTCGTAGAGGCCGATCGCGTAGCGGTCGTGGAGGACGCCGGTGAAGGCGATCCGCGCACCGTCGGGGGACCAGCGAGGGCTCCAGGCGAGGACGGGATCGTCGCCGCCGAGCGCGCGCAGCGTGCCGTCGTCGGCACCGGCGACGAACACCGCCCCGTCCTGCCCGTGGGTGTCGCTCTGAAAGACGAGGTGCCGGCCGTCGGGCGCCCAGTCGGGCGCCCAGTCGTTGCAGTAATGATCGGCCAGCAGGCGGACGGCCTCGCCGCGCGGGCTGACCGCAGCGGGCATGACCGCGGCCGCGTAGCTTTGTCCATGGGCCACGGCGAACGCCAGCCGCTCGCCGTCGGGCGAGAGATCGAAGTCGAGCGAGATCGAGAGGCCTGGGGTGTCGGGGAGCAGGTTCTCGCAGGCCCCGCTCTCGACGTCGCAGCGGTAGATGTCGAAGCACTCCGAGCCGCGGTCGTCGCGCGCGAAGTACAGGTAGCGGCCGTCGCGCGAGTACTCCGGCGCGCCGCAGGGGTCGTCGATCTCGACGAGGCGCCGCGGTTCGCCCTCGCCCCGGCTGTCGACGAGGTAGACCTGCCAGTCACCGCCCTGGCGCCATTCGAAGGCCACGGTCCCGCCGTCGGGCGAGATCGAGAACGGCCTGCCCTCGGTGGCGACCTCCGGCACGGCGGCGAGACGTTCGATGAGCGTGGTTCCCAAGGCGGCCCTCCTCGACAGGTTCGGCCAAGAATACCGCGCACGGTCTCTCGGCGTCGGCGAGCGCGCTCCCCGCCGTCCGCCGTGGTGCCCGGACACCGCCGTCCGTCCGTGGTGCCCGGACACCGCCGTCCGCAGCCGCGTCTGAACGCCGATATCGGCGACCTCGGCCGAGCGTCGCCTCGCCCGGTCTGTCGGCGCAGGCCCGCGCGGATCTCGGACCGAGGGTCGATGACGAACGCCGCGCCCGACGCCGGGCGCGCGGCGTTCTCCACCCGAGGGCCGACGACGTCGCGGCCGCGACGTCGTACAGTGTCCGGGCCACGATCGCCAGCTGAGCCGGCGCTCCCGCGCTCACCGGAGATCAGGGTCACCCGGCTCTTGCCGGAGTATCGGCAGGTGACATCTGGTCGAGGGAGGCTCCGCCGTGGTCCATCGCGATGCCGACGAGGCGTCTTCAGCCGTGCGCGACGGCTCCTCCGTGACCGCATTCATCGCCCCCCACCCCCATCCCTCCTGGGGGGCCGGCGGCCCGCGTCAGCGGGCCGCCGGCCGGGTCCTTCCGGGCGACATGCCGCCCGCAGGGCAGGTCGTGGCGGGCGGCGGCTTCCCCCTCCGCCGTCCGCGCGTCCTCCCTCACGCCGTTCTCCTTGAACCCGACGCGCTCATCCGGCAGGCGGTAGAGGCGGCGGTACGCCGGCTCGGCTTCGAGCCAGGGCTCGCGCCCGCCAGTGTGGTGTTCGTCAACCTCGCCGGTCTCGGCCTCTGCCCATCGATCGGGAGGGCTCCCGGCATGCCGATCATGCCGGTCGCGCCGGGGGCTCTCGTGGTCGGTTACGTCGCCGGGCGCCCGCTCACGGGTGCGGCGCACGCCCTGCACGGGTGCTGTGCGCAGGTCCTGGAGCTACGGGACTTCGGCGACGGCCCCGCCTTCACCGCGCTGCTCGTACCGGCCGACCTCGAGGCGCAGCGTCCGACGCGTCGCGAGGCCGACGTCCTCGCTTTGGTGCTGGCGGGCGCCACCGACCGCCGCATCGCGGCGGCGCTGGGCGTCGCGCCGTCGACGGTGCGCACGCATGTGCGCGCCGTCCTGCGCAAGACGGGCGCCGCCGACCGCCGCGTCCTCCGCCTGCTCGACGGGCAGGGCGGCGCCGACGTCGCGTGTCTCTGACCGCCGCGCGCGTCGTCCGGCGTGCGTGCCGTGGTCCCGAGGGCCTCGCTCGGCGATAATGCCTCCCATGGGCCGGACCGTGTCACGGGGACGCGTGCCGCCGACGACGAAACGGGGGAGACTCCCGACCATGCAGGCCGAGCTCCGCATCCTGACCGCCGACGAGGTCGCGCAGGTCCACGAACGTACGCTCAAGGTCCTGTCCGAGCACGGCATGCGCGTCGACACCGACGAGGGCCGCCGCGTGCTCGCCGCGGCCGGCGCGCGGGTCGACGAGGCGACGCGCATGGTGCGCTTCCCGGGCGAGCTCGTCGAGGAGGCGATCCGCCTCGCGCCCAAACGGTTCTCCCTCGGCGGCCGCCGCGACGACTTCTCGTTCGCCCTCAACGCCGGCGAATGCACCCTGCTCGCCGACGGCGAGGCGACGAGCGTGCTCGACCGCAAGACGGGTCTTCGCCACCTGCCGACGCGCGACGACTGGATCGAGGCGACCACCATCATCGACCACTACGACGATGTCGGCCTTTTCTGGTCACTCTGTGAGCACCCTGCGGCCAACGAGGGCGCGCCGGGGCTCGTCCGGTACGTGACCGACATCTTCGCGACCTTCGGCAAGCACGTCCAGGAGTCGTTCGGCGAGCCTGCGCTGGCGCCGTTGATCCTCGAGATCCTCGACATCGTCTTCGGCGGGCGCGACGAGGTGCGTCGCAGGCACCCGTTCTCGTTCCTCATCACGCCGACCTCGCCGCTGATCATCGAACCCGACTATACGGGGACGTGGCTGGCGATGCGCGGCTGGGACATCCCGGTGGCCGTCATGCCCATGCCGCTCATGGGAGCCACGGCGCCCGGGAGCCGGCTCGCCACGGTCCTGACGGCGAACTGCGAGGTCCTGGGGACGCTGTGCCTCGTCCAGACCGCGGCGCCGGGCACGCCGTTCATCTACGCGCCGGTGGTGGCGACCATGGACCCACGGACGGGTCGCTACGCTGCCGGCGCGATCGAGCAGGGCGCCCTGAGCCTCGCTGCCATCGCCATGGCACGCTTCTACGGGCTGCCGATCGAGGCGTCCGGCTCGAGCACGGACGCACTCGAGCCGGGGGCGCAAGCGGCCTACGAGAAGGCGGCCATGGGACTCATGGTCGCGCTCGGCTGGCCAGACATCCTCGTGGGCCCGGGGTTGCTCGGCGGGGCCCTCATGCTGAGCCTCGAACAACTCGTGATCGACATCGAGGTCTTCCGTCTCGCCCGCCAGGCGCACACCGGCGTACCGGTCGACGACGGCCTCTGGCTCGACGACGTGCTGACGCGCGTCGGCCCGGGCGGCACCTTCGTCGGCGAGTCGTCGACACGGCGCAACATGCGCGCCGGCGAGTGGCTGCTGAGCCGCTTCGGCAACCGCGACCCTTATGATGCGTGGCAGGCCGCCGGCGCGCCGAGCACGGTCGCCGAGGCGCGAGCCAAGGTC
>CAZTMO010000102.1:0-7173 GCA_964615105.1 uncultured Thermoleophilia bacterium | reverse complement strand
AGACGGCGAAGCGGTCTTCGAGGTTCTCGATGTGAAAGAGCTCGTCGATCGCCCGTTCGAGGAGCGCTGAGAACATGGGAAACCCGGGTCCGAGCACCGCGTCGGCGGGGGCCTCCTCGAGGGCGCGGAGCAGGGCCGCCGTGCGCCGGCGCGCGAGCCACGCAAAGCGCGCCGCCACGGCGGACGGGTCGGTCAGGCCCCGGCCCTGCGCCTTGACCCAGCCTGGGACGTCGAGGCGGTCGCGCACGAGACCATACCCCGCCACCAGCGCCTGGCGATGGACCTCAAGGTAGTCCGCCGCCAGCGCCGGTCGCCGCACGGCCTGCTCGACGAGGTTGCGCAGGAGCCCGTCGCGCTCCAGGAGCGACGGCTCATAGCGGCGCAGCAGCCCGGGTAGCGCCACGGCCAGCTCGTGCAGCGTGTCGTCATAGGCGTCGCCGTGCCGGCCCTTCAGGACCTCGGTCGACCACAACAGCAGGGCACGCAGAAGCGGCGAGGCCTGCTCTTCTGCGAGCTCGTCCCGGAGCAGCTCGAGGACGAGCTCGCAGAGCAGGCCGAAGAGCCGCGCGCGCTCGGCCGAGCGTTCGAAGTAGGGCCAGTTGCGCAGGACGATGGTCTGAAACCCGTCGACGAGCAGGTCGACGTTGCGGAAGGTGTGGAAGTACTCGCCGAGGGTCTCCGCGAGCGTCGCGCGCACGCCGTGGAGGCCGGCGACGGCCTCCAGCAAGGGCGCGTAGCGCTCGGGGACGACCACGTCCTGCGCGGTGCTGGCGATGTTGGCGCGCAGGGCATCGGAGTCGAAGGGTAGCTGCGAGATCCTCACGATAAGGCCATGATACCGCGACTGGAGCGCCAGTCCGGCGGCGCCGGTGCCGGCCTCTCACCGAACCGGCGCAGCCGCGTGCGCCGGCTTGGCCGTTCCGACATGGCGAGGCGCGCCGCCGCGTGCACTAACATACGTATGCGCGGCGTTGTCGAACGCCGGCGAGGGGAGCAACTCAATCACGTCACGCGCGCGAGGCGCGCCGGCAGACCACGAGAGAGGGGATCGAACGCGATGGGCGGTCAACGCACACTCGGCATCAACGGGCTCGGGCGCATCGGCAAGCTGACGCTCTGGCACCACCTCGGGCAGGACGAGTTCGATCGCATCGTCATCAACACGGGGCGTCAAGTGGGCACGTCGCTTGACGCCCTGGCGCAGTACATCTCCAAGGACACGACCTACGGCGCCCTGCACCGCTTTCTGCACGGCCAGAAGGGCGTGCCCGACGTGAAGGTCGTCGACGAGGCGCGCGGCCTGATGAGCGCGCACGGCAAGGAGCTCGTGATCCTGCGCGAGGCGCGCGACCCCAAGGACATCGGCTGGCGCGACCAGGGCGTGGCGCTGGTCGTCGAGTGCACGGGGAAGTTCCGCGACCCGTACGCCGAGCCGGACGACCCGAAGGGCTCGATCCGCGGCCACCTGGCCGCGGGGGCGCGCGTGGTCGTGAACAGCTCCGCCTTCAAGACCAGGCAGGGGATCCCGCTGCCCGACGACACGGGCCTCTTCATCAACGGCATCAACCAGTTCGACTTCGACCCCGCCCGCCACAAGCTCGTCTCGGCGGCCTCGTGCACGACCACGGCTCTGGCGCACATGATGCGCCCGCTCCTCGAGCGCGAGCTGACCAAGAACATGATCACCGCCGGCATGACCACGGTGCACGCCGTGACCCCGTCGCAGCCCGTGCTCGACACCGTGCCCAAGGCGGGCGCCGCCGACCTGCGCAAGAGCCGCGGCGCCATAGGCAACGTCATCCTCACTTCGACCAACGCCGCCGCCGCACTCGAGCTCGTGATGCCGGAGATCGCCCGCATCGGCTTCATGGCCGACTCCGTGCGCATCCCGACGAACACCGTCAGTCTCATCATCCTCAACGTGACCTTCCAGAGCGAAGCGCTGCCCGACGGGTCGGTCACGCTCGGACGCGACGCCGTCAACGCCATCTACCGCGAGACCGCCGAGGGCGAGGCCAAGGGTCTTCTCAAGTACACCGACGAGCAGAACGTCTCCGCCGACCTGGCCGCCGAGGATGCCGCCGTCGTGATCGAGGGCGCCGAGACGCACTCGCGAACGGGGTTCATGGACCTCAAGCTCCCGCAGGCGTGCGCCAGCGGCGCCCAGGGCGACACCGTGCGTATCCCGCTCACCCATGTCAAGGTCTTCGGCTGGTACGACAACGAGATGGGCAGCTACACGCACCGCTTCGGCGAGCTCACCTCCCACGTGGCCAAGAGTCTCTGACCGGCGAAGGAGCGCCGGCCGGCGAAGGAGCTCCGGCCGGCGAGGCGACGGGGCCCGGGTGCTCATGCACCCGGGCCCCGTCGTCGTTCGCACGTCCTGTCCGGCCCCTCTTGCCCGTTCGGCCCCTCTGGCTCTCAGGGCCCCGCGCTCACTCGCCCGGCACCGCGGCCGAGCCGGCCGCTTCCATGAGTCGGCGCAGTCGGTGGTTGAGCGCCGACTTCGACAGCGGCGGGTCGGCGGCCGCCGCCAGCTCCACGAGGCTGAGATAGGGGTACCGCAGGCGCAGCTCGGCTGCGCGCCGCGTCGCTGCAGGAAGCGCGTCCCATGCCGCCGAGGCCATCAGGCGCCGCGCCGCCGCGGCCTGGCGCTGGCCGGCCGCGGCGGCGCGGCGGGCGTTGGCCTCGTCGCAGTTGGCGAGGCGGTTGGCGCGCCCCCGCATCTGCCCCATCACCGCGTGCTCCTCCCAGCGCAACCGGGCGTCGTGAGCGCCGAGGACGGCGAGCAGGTCCGCGGCGGTGTCCGAGCGCTTCGTGTAGCAGGCGACGTTGCGGCCGCGCTCCGCGAGGCGAAAGTCGAGGTCGAGCCGGCCGAGCAGACGCTGCGTCCACACGGCCGGCTCAGCGTCCGACAACGTGAACTCCGCGTGCACCGCGGCGCCCGGCGACGAGAGCGTGCCGCAGCCGAGGAAGAGCCCGCGAAGATAGGCGACCGCACAGCAGCGACGCTCCACGACGCGCGCCGGCGGTGACGTCCGCAGACGCAGTGCGTCGGAGAGCACCCCGACCTCGTTGAGCAACTGCAGGTCGCTCTCGGCGCCGAGGATCACCTCGTAGCGACGGCCGGCAGGCGGCGAGCTGACCGTGCGCACCTCGGCTGCGACGCCGTATGGCTTGAGAAGGGCCAGCGCGTGTCTCGCCACGACGGGGAACGACGACGTCAGGCGCATCGAGTAGCGCCCACCCGCGCCCACGGCGAAGGTACCGGCGCCGAAGAGCAGGCCGGAGAGCTGCGCCCGCCGGCAGTGCCCCGAGGTCGGCACGATCGCCGCCATCTCGCGCTTGACGTCACGGCTGAAGGACACGGGCGACCTACGGCAGAAGGCGCAGAAGCGCCTCGCTGAGCCGCGCCGGGTCGTGGCGCACGACGTCCTCCGTCTTCGCGAGACGGTCGCACACGACACGTACGCCCATCGCCTCCAGGCGCTCGTCGTCGACCGCGACCGGGTTCGCGCCCGCACGCTCGTACGCCGCCGCGAGATCGCCGGTCACGGGGCTGTCGCTCACGAGCACGGCGTCGATCATCCCCTCGACGCCGTGACGGTACAGGGCGTCCAGATGGTCGGCCGCCGTGTAGCCGTCGGTCTCGCCCGGCTGCGTCATGACGTTGCACACGTACACGACTATGGCGCGCGTGCGCTGGAGCGCGTCACGCACGGCCGGGATCAGCAGGTTGGGGAGCACACTCGTGTAGAGGCTGCCCGGCCCCAGGACGACCATGTCGGCGAGGAGGACGGCGTCGACGACCTGGGGCAAGGCATGCGGTTCGGCGGGCGCGAGCCACACCCGGCGTGGCACGCGGTCCCCGGTCGCGATGGTGCTCTGCCCGCTGACCTGGACGCCGTCCTCGAGTTGGGCGTGGAGGACCACGTCGTCGAGGGTGGCCGGGAGCACGCGGCCGCGTACCTTGAGGACCTGTGTCGATTCGTACACGGCGCGCTCGAAGTCGCCCGTGACCTCGGCGAGCGCGGCCACGAACAGGTTGCCGAAGCTGTGCCCCTCGAGGCCGCCGTCGGCGAAGCGGTGTTGAAAGAGGCGGCTCATCAGCGATTCGTCGTCCGCCAGGGCGACGAGGCAGTTGCGGATATCGCCGGGCGGCGGGAGCCCCAACTCGCGGCGCAGGCGCCCGGAACTGCCGCCGTCGTCGGCCATCGTGACCACGGCGGTGATGTTGCTGGTCTCGGCCTTCAGGCCGCTCAGCAGCGCCGCCAGCCCGTGGCCCCCGCCGACGGCCGCGATGCGAGGGCCTTTGGCCAGAGCGATGCTGGTGCGGATCTCGCTCGCCGTCTCGGGGTTCGTCCGCCGCCAGACCCAGGCCCTGCGCGCGCCCAGGGCGAGGGTGGCGGCCCCGATCACCACCCCGTCCAGGGCGAGGACCGCCGCCGCGTGGGGGCTGTCGACGAGCCCGCCCCAGCCGAGCCCACGCAGAAGGTCGTCAGACCAGAGCACACCGGCGAGCATGGCGAGCGAGTAGACCAGCAGAAGCGCGCCGGCGACGGCCAGCGCCAGCCAACGCTTGAGGCCGATCCCCGGGTAGAGCCAGTCGACGTGCGGGAGAGCCACGCGGCCCGCCTCAGGCGGCGCCCGCCCGCCGGCCGTCGCCGCCGGCCGGCCGGCTCACGCGCCCCTCGCGACGTCACGGTGGCGCACGATCGTGTAGTACCCCTGCTTCTCGTAGCGGTCGCCGATAAGCTCGGCGATCGTCACCGACCGGTGCCGCCCGCCGGTGCAGCCCACACCGATCGTCAGGTGCGCCTTGCCCTCCGCCGCGTAGCGCGGGAAAAGGAAGTCGAGCAACCCGAGCAGGCGCTCGAGGTACTCGGCCGTGTCGGGCGAGCCCATGACGAAGTCGCGCACCTCGGCGTCGAGACCCGTGAGCGGCCGCAGGCGCAGGTCGTAGTGCGGGTTCGGCAAAAAGCGCACGTCGAAGAGCAGGTCGGCGTCGATGGGGATCCCGTACTTGTAGCCGAACGAGACCACCGCGAACACGATGTTGGTGCGTCGCGAATGCTGGATGATGTCTTTGTTGAGGCGTGCCTTGAGCTCGTGGATCGAGATGTCGCTGGTGTCGACGACGAGCGTCGCGCGCTCGCGCAAAGGCGCGAGCAGGCGGCGCTCGCGGCGGATACCGTCGATCACTCGGCCGCCGTCCGCCGCAGGATGGCGGCGGCGCGTCTCCTTGAAACGCCGCACGAGCGCCTCGTTCGAAGCCTCGAGGAAGATGAGCGTGTGTTCGACGCCGCGCTCGTGCAGCTCGTCGAGCAACTGCTCGAGACGGCCGAAGTACTCGCCCCCCCGGACGTCGCTGACGATCGCCACGCGGTCGACCTTGCTCCCCTCGCGACGGAAGAGGTCGACGAGCGTCGGCACCAGTTCGGGGGGCAGGTTGTCGACGCAGAAGTAGCCGGCGTCCTCGAACGAGTCGATGGCCTGGGACTTGCCGGCCCCCGAGAGGCCGGTGATGATCACGAACTCCAGGGCCCCGGTCATCGCTCACCTCTGTCGGTCATGTGCGCCTCCTGTGGCCCATCACCCGTCACCGCCGGCCGATGCCTGCGACGGCGCACCGCGAGACGCCGTCGCGGCACGCCCGCGCGCCGCCCGCGCGACCTTCGCCGAACCAGGCGCCAACGCCCCCTCGAGCTGCAGCAGGCGAGCCTTCCACGTCGGATCGTCGCCGTAGAAGCCGAGGGTGCCGTCGTTCTTGATGACGCGGTGGCACGGGAGGATCACGGGCAGCGTGTTGCGCGACATCGCCGTCCCGACCGCGCGGTAGGCGTTGGGACGCCCGGCGGCGTGCGCAAGGTCGCGGTAGCTGACCGCACGCCCGTACGGCACCGCGGCGAGCGCCACGTAGACCTCGGTCTCGAAGGCGGTGGCCCCACGCGCCTCGCAATGCGCACGGACGTCGAGCTCGAACTCCACCGGGTCACCGGCGAAATAGGCCTCCAGGCGTTCGATCCACGCATCCCGCACGCCCCCGGTGTCCGGTCCGGCGGGGCCGGGCTCCGGCAGGTCGAGCTCGAGCGGCAGGTCGCCGAGCAAGGTCAGGCGGCCGACGCCGTACGGCGTCGCGAAGAACGCGACACGCCTGGCGCCGGGCTCGAGGTGACGGGCGCCGGCACCGACGCGGTCACCGCCGCGCCTGTCGTGGTCAGCCGGCTTTGTGGAGGTGCGCATGGATCTCCCTTGCCACCTTTCGCGGCAAGCCCGGGACCCGTTCGAGCTCCTCGCGCGAGGCGGCGACGAACCGTTCCGGAGTGCCGAAGTGCTCCAGTATTCTACGTCGCCGCACAGGGCCGACTTGCGGCAGCTCGTCGAAGATCGTCGCCCGCCGCAGGTCGGCTCCGCGCCGCTGACGATGGAACGTCACCGCGAAGCGGTGGGCCTCGTCGCGGATCCGCTGCAGGAGCAGTGAGGCCGGGTCGTCCTGGGGCAAGGGCAGCGGGTCGCGGCGTCCGGGCACAAACACCTCCTCGCGCTGCTTCGCGAGAGCCACGACCGGCACGTCGATATCGCCGTTGCGCAACGCTTCGAGCGCCGCGCCGAGCTGCCCCTTGCCGCCGTCGACGATCACGAGGCCGGGGCGGGCGGCGAAGCTCTCGTCGAAGTCCTCGGCCGGCGCGCCGGCGGCGCCGGCCACGCGTGCGAAGCGGCGCCGCAGCACCTCGCCCATGGAGGCGAAGTCGTCCTGGCCGGTCAGGTCGCGCAGCGCGAACTTGCGGTAGTGGGCCTTCTTCGCCACACCGCCCTCGAAGACGACCATCGAGCCCACGACCTGGCGCTCGCCGAGGTTCGAGATGTCGTAGCACTCGATGCGCAGCGGCAGGTCGTCGAGGCCGAGGACGTCACGCAGCCGCTCAAGCGTCTCGACGCGAGACTGGCTGCGCCGCCGGGCGCGCTCGACCTCGACCTGCGCCGCGAGCTCGGCATTGCGTTGCGCGAGGTGGAGCAGCCGGCGCTTGGGGCCGCGCCGCGCCCACAGGGCAGGGCCCGGGCGCCCCCCCCGCAACTACCCCTGGACCCCCCCCCGCCCCCCCTCCCCCCCGGGGGGGGGGGTTGGGGGAGAGGGCCTGCCCGCCACTCGACAGTCCCACCCAGGAGGACCCA
>CAZTMO010000101.1:0-7188 GCA_964615105.1 uncultured Thermoleophilia bacterium | reverse complement strand
CCCACGGCGCCGCGTCCGCACCGGGTCCTCCGCCCGCCCGCGACGCGCGTACCGTGAGGGCGGCGATGTAGGCGGAGACGTCGGGGACGTTGCGCCACCGCTTGCGACCGACCGTGCTCACCGCCCCGGGGCCGAGGCCGAGGTACGGCCGCGCGCGCCAATACGCCACGTTGTGGCGCGCGCGGTGCCCGGGACGCGCGATGCTGCTGACCTCGTACCAACGGTACCCGAGGCGCTCGAGGCCGCGCACGACGCGGCGGTACAGCGCGGCCCGCTCGTCGTCGCCGGGCGGCGCGACGGGCGCCGCGCAGAGCTCGTCGCCCCCTCGTGCGCCCCCGCGGCTCTCCGCACCGTCTTGCCGTCTCGCCCCGTCTTCCGCCGGCGCGAGACGCCGCGCCAGCGGCGTCCCTGCCGCGACCTCGAGCTCGTACCACGAGACATGGTCGGGGGCGAGGTCGGCGACGGCGGCGAGATCGGCGTCCACGTCGTACGCCGACTGGCCCGGGACACCGTGGATGAGGTCGATCGAGAGGTCGCGGACACCGGCGGACCGCAAGCGACGCACGGCCGCCGCCGGGTCGGCGCTGGGGCGCCGCCCGAGCGCCGCCCGAAGCTTCGGCAGGAAGCTCTGCACGCCGAGCGAGACGCGCACGCCGCGCGCCGCCGCCCACGCCGCGAAGGCGTCGCCCGCCTCGTCGGGGTTGGTCTCGACCGTGACCTCGGCGCGCGGCGTCAGCCACGGCGCGAACGCCGCGGCGAGACGTTCAAGACGCTCAGCCCCGAGAAACGTCGGCGTTCCGCCGCCCAGGTAGAGCGTCGCGAGGCGGCGCACGCCGTGTACCGCCCGCTCGCGCCGCCACTCGGCGACGACCGCCGCCACGTACGCGTCGAGCAGCTCGCCGGCGTCGCGCGTCGACCGACCGGCCCGGCCGCGGGCCGGCCGACCTGCCGTTTCCTCCGCCGGCTCCTCGGCGGTCGCAGGCACGACCGTGGAGAAGAAATCGCAGTAGTCACAGCGTGCCGTGCAGAAGGGCACGTGGACGTAGACGTGACGCACCGGGCCCGCGAAGGCGGCGCGCGCCGGCATCTGCCGCCGCGCGTCCGGACGGCTGCGCGCGATCTCCCCCCGTGCCGCCGCCCCGCCCTGGCCGGCCATCACCGCTCCTTGTCGCCGGCGTCCAGCTCGAGCACGGCGAGAAACGCCTCCTGCGGCACCTCGATCACGCCGAGCTGCTTCATCCGCTTCTTGCCTTCTTTCTGTCGTTCAAGCAGCTTGCGCTTGCGGGTGATGTCGCCGCCGTAGCACTTGGCGAGCACGTCCTTGCGCTTGGCCTTGATCGTCTCGCGCGCCACGACACGGTTACCGATCGCCGCCTGCACCGGGACCTCGAAGAGCTGCCGCGGGATCTTCTGGCGCAGTTTCTCGACCAGCGCCCTGCCACGCAGGTGCGCCCGCTCCCGCGGCACGATCAGCGAGAGCGCGTCGACGGGCTGCCCCGCGAGCAGGATCTCGAGCTTCACGAGGTCGCTCTCGCGGTACCCCCAGAACTCGTAGTCGAGCGAGGCGTAGCCGCGGGTCTTCGACTTCAGTTGATCGAAGAAGTCGAGGACGATCTCGCCGAGCGGCAGCTTGTAATGCATCTCGACGCGGTGCGGCGAGAGGTACTTCATGTCGACGAACTCGGAGCGCCTCCCCTGACACAGCTCCATGATCGCCCCGACGTAGTCGCTGGGGACGATCACCGAGGCGCTGACGAACGGCTCCTCGACGCGCTCGATGTGACCGGGGTCGGGCATCTCCGCCGGGTTGCGCACCACCTGCATCTTCCCGTTCGTGAGATAGACATGAAACTCGACGTTGGGCAGCGTGGTGAGCAGCTCGAGGCCGTACTCGCGCTCGAGACGCTCGCGGACGATGTCCATGTGGAGCAGGCCGAGGAACCCACAGCGAAAACCGAAGCCGAGGGCGTTCGACGACTCGGGGTCGTAACTCAGGGCGGCGTCGTTGAGCTTGAGCTTCTCGAGAGCGTCGCGCAGTTCCTCGAACTTGTCGCCCTCGGTCGGGAACAGGCCGGTGAAGACCATCGGCCGCACGACCTTGTAGCCCGGCAGCGCTTCGCCGGCCGGGCGCCGCCTGTCGGTGACCGTGTCGCCGACGCGGACCTGGGCGACGTCCTTGACCCCGGTGATGATGTAGCCGACCTCGCCGGTCTCAAGACGCTCGGCCGGCTTCATCTCGGGGCCGAAGTAGCCGAGCTCTTCGACTTCGGCCTCCTGGCCGGTGCTCATCATGCGGATGATCTGGCGCCGGCTGAAGTGGCCGTCGACGACGCGCACGTAGGCGATCACGCCGCGGTACTGGTCGTACTCGCTGTCGAAGATGAGGGCGCGCCCGGGCGCCGCCGGGTCTCCGGACGGCGGCGGCGTGCGCGCCACGACCGCCTCGAGCACGTCCTCCACCCCCTCCCCCGTCTTGGCTGAGACCACGAGGGTCTCCTCGTGCGAGGCGCCGGTCAGCTCGTGCAGCTCGAGCTCGGCCTCGGCGACGTCGGCCGCCGGCAGGTCGACCTTGTTGAGCACAGGGATGATCTCGAGGTCGTTGTCCACTGCGAGGTAGGCGTTGGCCACGGTCTGCGCCTCGACGCCCTGTGTGGCGTCGACGAGGAGCACAGCGCTCTCGCAGGCGGCGAGGCTGCGCGAGACCTCGTAGGTGAAGTCGACGTGGCCAGGCGTGTCGATGAGATTGAGCTGATAGGTCTGGCCGTCGCGCGCCTTGTACGCGATACGCACGGCCGTGCTCTTGATCGTGATGCCGCGCTCGCGCTCGAGCTCCATCTTGTCGAGGAGCTGCTCCTTCATGTCGCGCGTGGCGACCGTGCCGGTCAGCTCGAGGATACGGTCGGCGAGCGTCGACTTGCCGTGGTCGATGTGCGCGATGATGCTGAAGTTGCGGATGTGGGTGAGGTCGCTCATGGCCACCGCGAAGGGTAGCACGGCGCGGGCGGCCGCTCAGCCGGGCGGCGCCGCGAGCGCTTCGTCCGGCGGGCGCCGGCGGCGCAGGGCGCGCCAGACGAGCGTGAGCTCCTCGAGGCAGAACAGGCGGGCGAGGCCGACGTACACGGCGGCGCCGGCGGCGACGGCCACGAGGGCGGCGGCCAACTGTCCCAAGAAACCGCCGCCACCGAGGCCGTCGAGCGCCGTCCACACGCCGTAGCTCACGGCGCCGAGCGCGACGGCGCCCAGCAGGGCGCGGCCCGCGGACGAGGCGATGGCTCGCCCGTCCACGCGCCCCATCTGGCCGCGCAACAAGTACAGCAGGGCGAAGAAGTTGACCACCGACACGAGCGCCATGCTCAGCGTGATGCCGGGCACGCCCAGCGGACCGTGCAGCGCCCAGCAGAGCACGACGTTGAGGACGAGGTTGCCGATCCCGACCCAGAGCGGCAGCCACGGCCGCTGCAGGCTCTGGAAGGCGCGATTGAGCATGATGTTGGCGTTCGCGAAGGCGAGGCCGACAGCGAAGAAGGCGAGCGCACCCGCCACCTCCTCGGTCGCCGTCGCGTCGAACTGGCGGCGCTCGTAGACCAGTCGCACGAACGCGTCGGGCATCACCGCAAACCAGGCCATGAACGGGAGCGAGACGAAGACCATCTGGCGCACGCCCATCGAGACCGTGTCCCGGAAGGCGTCGGTGCGGTGTTCGGCGGCGAAGCGGGACAACGACGGGAAGAGCACCGTCCCGATCGTCACGGCGAAGATGCCCTGCGGCAACTGGTAGAGGCGGAAGGCGTAGCCGATCTCAGCCGCCGCGCGATCGCTCACATACTGAGCGAAGTAGGTCCCGACGAGGGCGTTGAAGTTGAGCATCCCCAGGGTGATCGTGATCGGGACCATCAGCAGGAGGACGCGGTGCAGGTCGCGGTCGCGAAAGGCGAACCGGGGCAGGAGCCAGCCGCCGTCGTGGCCCAGCGCGGTGCGCAGCAGAATCACTTGCAGGACGGTCCCGATGAGCATGCCCCAGGCCATGGCGTTGACGCCGAGCCTCTCCTGGAGCGTCAGGATCGCAGCGATGATGGTCAGGTTCCAGACGATCGACACGACCGCCGGCATGGTGAACCGTTCCAGCGAGTAGAGGACGCCGCTCATCACGCCCGCGATGGCGAGGAAGAGCACGCTGGGCAGCAGGATGCGCAGGAGCTCGGCGGCCAGCGCCGCCCCTTCGGCGCTCGCCGTCAGCTCGGGAAAGACCGCCTGCGCGACCGGGCCGGCGAGCACGAAGAGCACGGCGACGGTGCCGCCGACGACGACGAGCATGAAGCCGAGGAGCTCGGCGCCGAGCTCGAACGCCCGCTCGCGGCGGCCGGCGACGAGCAGCGCCGTGAACACGGGCACGAAGGCGGCGCTCAGGGCGGCGTCGGCGAAGAGCTGCTGCACCAGGTTCGGGATCACGCTGACCGAGATCAGCGTGTTGTACTGCGGGTCGACGCCGTAGACGGCGGCGACGAGCACCTCGCGTCCCAGACCCGCGACGCGCGACAGGCCCGTCGCCGCGGCCACGATCACCGCCGCCCACGCGAGCTTCCTCGTCCTCTCGCTCATGCCCCTCTCATTCGACCGCGGATGGCGCTTTACTCCCATGCACCGCTTCGCCAGAGCGTCGTCACGCACCGCCGCACGGTGCGTTGGCCCACGCCCACGCACACCGGCGGCGCAGTCTACCAGAGGGCGCGCGAGGGCCCGGCGCCGACCACCCGCCTCTCCGGCCCGCCGGCCCCGCCGGTCCACCGCCTGGACGCCCGGCCGCTCCACCGCCTGGTCGCCCCGCCGCCCCTCAAGTTGAAGCTCGCCTTGGCGCTGTGGTAGCATCGCGCGTCCCCCGCAGTCCCCACTGCCCCTGGACAGTCACGACGGTACCTTGAGCGAAGGGATCCTGTGGCCAACATCAAGCAGCAGAAGAAGCGCATTCGTCTGGCTTCCCGCCAGCGCCTGCGCAACCGCCACGCCAAGTCGACCATCAAGACGCTCTTCAAGAAGCTCGACGCCAGCGTCGAGGCCAAAGACGGTGACGAGGCGCAGAAGCTTGCCACGACGCTGACGCGGCGCATCGACCAGGCGTCGGCGAAGGGCATCCTGCACAAGAACAACGCGGCCCACAAGAAGAGCCGCGTCGCGCACGCGCTCGCCCGCCTGTAGGGCCGAGCCGCGCGCCAGAGCGTGACGGGCCCGGGGCGGCCGCCTCACCGGCGGCCGCCCCGGGCCCGTTCCGTCGCTCAGGACAGCATGCGCGCCAGTGCCAGTTCGAGCGCGAAGCGGCCGCCGTGGTCGACGCCGCCCGCGCTCTCGAAGCTCACCACCGCGCGCCCGCGCATCGCCGCGTCGGCCTCGGCCAGAGCCTCGAGCGCGCGTCCGATCGCCGCCCGATCGTAGGCGCGGCGCTGCTCAAGCAGCTTCTTCGCCGCGAACGGATGGACGCCGACGTGCCTGGCGAGGTCGGCCGGGCTCACCTCGGCGCCCGACTCGAGGGCCGCCTCGAGGTTCCGCACGTGGCGCAGGAGGGCGTAGAAGACGCGCTGGGGGTCTTCGCCGAGGGCGAACACCTCCTCGAGACGGCGGAACGCCGCCGGGCGGTCGCGGCGACCGACGGCGTCGGCGAGGTCGAAGACCTTCGTCTCGATCGCCGGCGAACAGACTGCGTCGATGGCCTCGCTCGTGACGGGCCCCCCGCGACAGTACGCGGCCAGCTTCTCGAGTTCGCGCTCGACACGCTCGGGCTGCTCGCCGACGAACGACAGGAGGTGCCGCGCCTCGGTCGGCCCGACTCTGATGCCGAGCTCGCGCGCCGCGGTCGCCTGCACCCAGCCGACGAGCTGGTACCGCTTGGGCAGGTCGAAGCACAGCACGCGATCGTTGCCCTTCTTCACCCCACCGAGCGCCTTGACGAGCGCGTCTTCCTTGCCGAACGTCTCCCCCTCGATGGCGAGCACCGTGTCGGGCATGGGATCGCGCAGGTAGGCGACGAGCGGCTGGCGCTCCTTGACCGTCCAGCGGTGTCCGTTGGTGACGAGGACCAGCCTCGTACCGAGGACGAAGCTCGGCGTGGCCAGCGCGGCGAGCGTCTCGTCGAGCGTCTCCCGACGCCGCGTGGCGGCGCGCTGTTCGGCGTCGGCGCCCCCGACGTCGAACTGCGTGACGTTGAGATCGCTGCCCGACTCGGCGACGACGCGCGCGCGCAGCCGCGCGACGGCGCGACGCACCTTGACACGGTCGCTGCCGAAGATGAGGTAGACGGGATGCAGGGGGCTCGGCTCGGGCATGCTCGGCCGAAGGATAGCACGGTGCCCCGGGCGCGACGGGAGCGTGGCCACGCGAGGCGCGCCGCTCTGGCCCGTCTCAGTACGCGCCGGTCGCCGCGACCCGTCTCACGGCGCGCCGGTCGCGATCGCCAGCGCGCCACCCCGCTCGCTTACGACGACGTCGCCGGCCTGGTCGGTGCGCAGGCAAGGGATGCCCTCCGCCGCCAGCAGCTCGAGCATCTCCGGTGTGGGATGGCCAAAGCGGTTCGGGCCGACGGAGATCACCGCCAGCGCCGGCGCCAGCTCGTCGAGAAGCGCCGCGTCGACGCCGCCGCGACTGCCGTGATGCGGCAGCTCGACCACGGTGCAAGGCGGCAGATCCAGATCGGCGAGCACCGCTCCCTCGGCATCGCCGGGGATGAGCACGCGACGAGCGCCGAGCTCGACGACGACGACGAGGGCGGCGTCGTTCTCTCCCTGGTTACCGCCCTCGCCGGGCGGCGGACGAGTCGGGATCACGTGCAGCAGCCAGCCTTCGCCTGCGAGCTCGAGCGCCTGCCCGCAGCGCGAGACCCACACGCCCTCCGCCGACAGGTCGGCGGCAAGCGCGTCGAGCGCCGCCGACGGCTCGGGCGGCGACGGCATGAGGGCCGCGTCGACCGGCAGGCGGGCGACGACGTCGGCGAGGCCGGCGACGTGATCGGCGTGACCGTGCGAGAGCACGACGAGGTCGAGGCGCTCCACGCCCAGGTGCTGGAGCCTGCGGCCGAGCGGTTCAGGGCCCGCGTCGATGAGGACCGTGGGCCCGTCCGGCGCCTGGAAAAGCGTCGCGGCGCCTTCGCCGACCGCGAGGAAGCGCACGGTCGGCGCGGCCGGCGCGGCCGGCGCGACCGGC
>CAZTMO010000100.1:0-7225 GCA_964615105.1 uncultured Thermoleophilia bacterium | reverse complement strand
TCGTGAGCGCTCACAGAACATCAAGCGTCTCATGGACATCGGCTGCTACCGCGGCATCCGTCACCGTCGCGGCATGCCGGTCGACGGACAGCGCACCAAGACGAACGCACGCACGCGCAAGGGACCGAAGAAGACGGTCGGCGCGAGGCGCAAGAAGTGACGCCGGGCGACCGCGACAAGAAGGGCAAGGAGTAGGAGTGGCCAAGCCGCAGAGAGCCAAGGGACGCCAGCGCCGCCGGGTGCGCAAGAACATCGCCATCGGCCAGGCGCACATCAAGACCTCGTTCAACAACACGCTCGTGACACTGACCGACAAGGACGGCAACGTCATCGCGTGGGAGAGCGCCGGATCGGTGGGGTTCAAGGGCTCGCGCAAGAGCACGCCCTACGCCGCCCAGGTGACGGCGGAGTCGTGCGCCAGGAAGGGCATGGAACACGGGCTCCAGAAGGTCGAGGTGTTCGTGCGCGGTCCAGGCAGCGGTCGCGAGACGGCCGTGCGTTCCCTGCAGGCTGCCGGCCTCGAGGTGCTCGGCGTCAAGGACGTCACCCCGATCCCGCACAACGGTTGCCGGCAGCGCAAGCGCCGCCGCGTCTAGGAAGGTCGAGTCGTGGCCAAAGACACCTCAGCACAGTGCAAGCAGTGCCGCCGCGAGAACGAGAAGCTGTTTCTCAAGGGCGAACGCTGCCTGACCGACAAGTGCGCCGTCGAGCGGCGCTCGTACGCGCCCGGCGAGCACGGCCGGGGTCGCATCAAGCAGTCCGAGTATCTGTTGCAGCTTCGTGAGAAGCAGAAGGCGCGGCGGTACTACCAACTGCTCGAGAAGCAGTTCCACCACTACTACGAGACGGCGAGCCGCAAACAGGGCATCACCGGCGAGAACCTGCTGCGCCTGCTCGAGATGAGGCTCGACAACATCGTCTACCGCCTGGGCTTCGGCGCCTCGCGCCGGCAGGCCCGGCAGCTCGTGCGTCACGCCCACTTCCTGGTGAACGGCAAGAAGGTCGACATACCTTCGTATCAGGTGCGACCCGACGACGTCGTGTCGCTGCGCCCCGGCAGCAAGGCGATCGAGGCGGTGCGCGCGGCGACCGATCTCACGTCGTCGGTCGCTCCCTGGCTGCTGGCGGACCACGACAACCTGACGGGCAAGGTCCTCCGCGCCCCCGAGCGCGACGAGATCGACACCCCCGTCCAGGAGCAGCTCATCGTCGAGCTCTACTCCAAGTAGTCCGCCACCGCGACACATCGGCGACGACGACCTGACAGGAGGCCCGTTGCTTCAGTTCCAGATGCCCAACATCACGCGCGAGCAGCTCGCCAACAACCGGGCGCGCTTCGAGGTCGAGCCCCTCGACCGCGGCTTCGGGCACACGTTCGGCAACGCGTTGCGCCGGGTCCTGCTCTCGTCTCTCGAGGGCGCCGCGGTCAGTTCCGTCAAGATCGAAGGGGTGGCCCACGAGTTCACCACCGTCAAGGGCGTCAAAGAAGACGTCACCGACATCATCCTCAACCTCAAGGGTCTGGTCTGCCGCCTGCACGGCGAGATCGACGAGGTGCAGGTGCGGCTCTTCAAGGACAAGCCAGGCAAGGTGGTGGCGGCCGACATCGACATCCCCGCCGAGCTCGAGATCCTCAACCCCGACCACCACATCGCGACGCTCTCAGAGGGCGGCGCGCTCGAGATGACGCTGACCATCCGCCGCGGTACGGGGTACGTGCCCGCCGAGGGCAACAAGTCGCCCGACATGGTGATCGGCGACATCCCGATCGACTCGATCTTCAGCCCCATCAAACGCGCGGCGTACCACGTCGAGAGCGCACGCGTGGGGCAGCGCACAGACTACGACAAGCTCATCCTCGACATCACGACCGACGGTGCCCTCAACCCGGACGAGGCGCTGCGCCAGGCGGCCGAGATCCTGGTCGACAGGCTGACCATGTTCACCGATCCGGACCGCACGCGCACCACCGAGGAGTACATGCTCGAGGGTGTGGGCGTGACTCCCGCTCCCAGCGGCATGGACGAGGTGCTCATCGAAGACCTCGAGCTCGGTGTGCGCTCGTACAACTGCCTCAAGCGCGAAGGCATCCAGACGGTCGGCGACCTCGTGTCGAAGACCGAGGCCGAGCTGCTCAACATCCCGAACTTCGGCAAGAAGAGCATCGACGAGGTCAAGGACAAGCTGGCGGCGCGCGGGCTGTCTCTGCGGGGTGAAGAGTAATGCGCCACCAGCGATCCGGCCGCAAGTTCAACATGGCGCCCGACCAGCGCCGGGCGCTCCTCTCGGGTCTGGCCTGCCAGGTGCTCGAGCACGAGAAGATCAAGACCGGCGAGGCGCGCGCCAAAGAGGTGCGCGGCGTCGTCGAGCGGGCGATCACACTGGGCAAGCGCAACGACCTGCACGCCCGGCGTCAGGCGATCGCGCTCCTTCGCAACAAGAAGATCGTCTACAAGCTGTTCAACGACGTCGCCCCGCGCTACGAGACGCGGAGCGGCGGCTACACGCGTATCGTGAAGCTCGGCCCTCGTCTGGGCGACGGGTCCGAGCAGGTGTATCTCGAGCTCGTGTAGCCGGCGAAGGCGGCGGGCGGCACGCGAGAGGGGGCGGTGGCCGACGGGCCTCCGCCCCCTCTCGCGTGCGAAGGCGCCGCCCGCGCGGATCGCTCCGCGCCGCGTTCGGGGCCTGCGGTAAGCTTCCGGAGACATGGCAGCCGACGTCATCAGCCTCGAGAAGGTGCGTTTTCGCTACCCGGGTGCCGAGCGCGATGCGCTGGCCGGGCTGGACGTCGCCGTCGCCGAGGGGGCGACCGTGGCCGTGGTCGGTCCGAACGGGTCGGGCAAGTCCACGCTCGCCCGTCTGCTGGGCGGGCTGGCACGGCCGTCGGCCGGCCGTACGGCCCGCGTCTGCGGCTGCGACCTCCTGACGGCGTCCGGCCGGCTCGCCGCCCGGCGCGAGGTCGGCGTCCTCTTCCAGAACCCGGAGAACCAGCTTGTCGCCGAGCACGTCGAGGAGGACGTGGCGTTCGGGCTCGAGAACCTGGCCTGGCCGCCGGAGAAGATCCGCGAGCGGACGGACGAGATGCTCGCGCGCTTCGGCCTCGAGCGGCTGCGACGCCGTGAGCCGCACCTCCTGTCGGGGGGCCAGAAGCAGCGGACCGCCCTCGCCGGCGTGCTGGCGATCCCGCGCCGGGTGCTCGTCCTCGACGAGCCCACGGCGATGTTGGACGCCGGTGGCCGCGATGACCTGCTCGCGGCGGTGCGCGGTCTGCGCGCCGGCGGTCTCACGGTGATCATCGTGACCCAGGAGATGGACGAGGTGGTCCTCGCCGACAGGGTCGTGGCGCTCGCGCACGGGAGCCTCGAGTTCGACGGCGCGCCCGCCGAGCTGTTCGCGCGCGCGGGTCTCGTCCGCCGCCTGCGGCTCGGCCTTCCGCCGGCCGGCGAGGTCGCGCTCGCGCTGGCGGCCCGCGGCCGTGTGCTGCGGTGCCTGCCGCTGACGCTGGCGGAGCTCGCCGACGAGTACGAGTCCGGCGGGGCGGGCGAGGGCGACCAGTTGTGGCTGGAGGTCGACGAGGCGGAGGCGCCGGCGGCCGAGGGTGGTGCCCGCGCCCCGATCGCGACCGGCGCGGCGGCCGAAGGCCCATCCGCCGGTCGCTCCTCGACCCGCGCGGGCGTCGGTGCTCCCGCGGCGGCCCCGCCCAAGCGGCCCGGCATGAGCCTGAGCTGCGAGGGCGTGACGTTCACCTACGATGAGGGCGGCGCGCCGGTGCCGGCGCTGCGCGAGGTGAGCTTCGCCGTCGAGGCCGGCGCCTCGGTGGCCCTGCTCGGCCCGTCGGGGTCCGGCAAGTCGACGCTGCTGCAGGTCCTGAGAGGGCTCCTCGATCCGACCGAGGGCCGCGTCGTGCTCGACGGCGTGGAGGGCGGAGAGGGGCAGGCGGCGCGGCGGCGCGAGGTGGGACTCGTGTTCCAGACGCCCGAGCTGCAGCTCTTCGCCGCCAGCGCGGCCCAGGACGTGGCGTTTGGGCCGCGCCGCCTCGGCTGGGCGGACGACGCGGTCGAGGCGGCGGTCGACGCCGCCATGGAGCTTGTCGGGCTGCCGTGCACCGTCTTCGGCGAGCGGCACCCTTACTCGCTCTCGGGCGGCGAGCAGCGTCGCCTCGCCCTCGCCGGCGTTCTCGCCATGCAGCCCCGGGCCCTGTTGCTGGACGAGCCCTTCGTGAACCTCGATCCCGGAGCGCGGCGCGACCTCGCCGCCGTCCTCTCCCGGCTGACCGAGCACGGCACGACGGTCGTCCTGGCCACGCACGACGAGAACGCCGCGTGGCGACTGTGCCGTGAGGTGCTTGTGCTCGAGAGAGGACGTCTGGTGGCGTCGGGCCGCTGGGGCGGGCTGGGCGGCGTCGCCGTCGACGCCCGCCCGTTGCGGCTGCCGTTCCTCGTCGAGCTCTGGCGGCGCCTGGGTCGCGACGTGGAGCAGGCGCCGCGCACCGCCGCCCAGGCGGCAGAGGCGCTGACATGAGATCCCCGCCGCCGAGGGGGGCGTCGTGAGGGCGACGATCACCCAGTATTACCCCGCCGACTCACCGCTGCACCGTGCCGACCCACGGGCGAAGTTCGTCGCCGTGACGGCACTCGCCGTCGCCCTCTTCACGCGCGACTCGTTCGCCGCGCTCGGCGTCTATGCCGCGGCCGCCGCGATCGCCTTCGGCCTCAGCAGGGTTCCGCTGCGCTGGGTGTGGCGAGCCATGAAGCCGGTGCTCTGGCTCATCGGGCTGACGTTCTTCGCCCAGGTCCTCTTCGCCCCGGGCGACCCCTTCTTCACATTCGGCCCGTTCGAGCTCTCCGAGCAGGGCCTGCGCCTGGCCGCCTTCCTCAGCGTCCGGCTGATCGTGCTGATCCTCATCGGCTCGGTGCTCACGCTGACGACGCCGCCGGTGGCGTTGACCGATGCGCTCGCCTGGCTCGGGAGGCCTCTGCGCCGCCTGCGCATCCCGAGCGATGAGCTCGCGCTCATGGTGACGATCGCGTTGCGCTTCATCCCCACGCTGCTTGTCGAGCTCGACACGATCATGCGCGCGCAGCGCGCGCGGGGCGCCGACTTCTCGAGCGGTGGCCTCGTGCGCAGGGCGCGCGCCCTCGTCCCCGTGCTGGTCCCGCTGTTCGTGGTGAGCTTCCGGCGTGCCGATGATCTCGCCCTGGCGATGGAGGCGCGCTGCTACACGCCCGGCGCCGTACGTACGCGCCTGCACCCGCTGCGCGCGCGTCCGGCCGACGCCGTCCTGCTCGCCCTGACCGTCGTGGTCATACTCGCGGCCTCGGTGATCGCGTGACGACGCCGGACCGCGGCGGCCATGCGGGCGCGCCGTCGCTGCGGACTTACCGCCTCGACTTGGCCTACGAGGGCACCCGCTTCAAGGGCTGGGCGCGACAGCCCGGGTTGCGCACCGTGCAAGGCGTGCTCGAGGAGGCGCTGGCGACGGCACTGCGCCAGCCTGTGCGCCTCAGCGTCGCCGGGCGCACCGACGCCGGCGTGCATGCCGTCGCCCAGGTCGCGTCCTTCGCTGCGCCGGTGGCGGTGCCCCCCGAACGCCTCCTGCTCAGTCTGAACGCCCTGCTGCCGCCCGACGTGGCCGTGAGCGCCGTCACGCCGGCGACGACGGGCTTCGACGCCCGCGCCGCGCGTTCACGGACGTATCGTTATCGCCTGTGGCTGTCGCCGGCGCGCCCCGTGCACGAACGCGCCTACGTCTGGAACGTGCGCGGGGCGCTCGACCCCGCCCTCCTCGACACGACGGCGGCGTTGCTCGTCGGCGAGCGCGACTTCTCGGCTCTGACGCCCTCGGCGCACCTCTATCACCACTGCGTGCGCGAGGTGCGCCGCGCCGCCTGGCTTGGCGGCGCCGCCGACGCCGAGCGGGTCTTCGAGATCACCGCCGGGAGTTTTCTCCACAATATGGTGCGCGTCGCGGTCGGCTCGATGGTCGACGTCGCCCAGGGGCGTCTCTCGCCGGAGGCGTTCGCCGCCGCGCTCGCAGGAGGCGAGCGCCGGGCGATGGGGCAGACCGCGCCGGCGCGCGGGCTCGCGCTGGTCGCGGTCGAGTACTGATCTGAAGGGGCGCCTCCCTTGGTCGGGCACGCGACGAGAGACGGCTCGTGACCCGGCGGAGACGCCAGGCGCAGCGAGAGACGGCTCGTGCCTTGCCGAAGACGCCCCGCGCCGCGCCGGCGGCGCGCCGTCCCGACCTCACTCGCCGAGGAACTTGCCGATGATGCGCGCCTTCTTCTTGTCTGGCGGCGGCAGCACGTAGGCGGTGCCGCCGATGTAGGCGGGCTCGCCGGCGAGCACCCAGTGCCCGCTCTTCTTGTCGTCGCTGCGCCACTTCACCCAGGCGAGGGCCAGCAACTGCGAGGTCGTGAGGTCGGTGTCGACGCCGCTCATGAAGCGTCGTCCGAGGTCCGGCAACCGGGTGATGTTGGAGGGCTGGGCGATCTTTTTCTGCAGGGCGCGGACGAAGCGTTGCTGGCGCTCCGCGCGCTTGAAGTCGTTGTCCGCGTAACGGATGCGCACGTAGAGCATGGCGTACTTGCCGTCGAAGTGGTGTCGGCCCTTCTCGAACGTCACCGTGCGGCGGTTGGCCCCGGCCACGGTGCTCACGGTCTCGGGCACGTACATGTCGATGCCGCCGACGGCGTTCACGAGGCGCGGGAAGCCCTTGAAGTTCACGACCATGACGTGATCGACGGGGATGCCGACGTAATCCTGGATGGTCTCGACGGCCAGGGAGGTGCCTCCCCAGAACATGGCCTCGTTGAGCTTCATGGTGCCGCGCCCGGGGACGTCGACCTTGGTGTCGCGCGGGATCGAGAGCTGGTTGATGGTGTGCGCGCGGGGGTCGAAGCGCATGAGCATGATCGTGTCCGAGCGCGCCGGCTCACCGGTCTTGCTGTCGGTGCCGAGCACGAGCACGGTCGTCGGGCTCCACAACGGGAAACCGCCGTTCGTTGACAGCGCCTCGCGGGTCTTGGCGTCGATGCGGTCGTTGCTCTTGGCTACCGCACGGTCGAACCGCTTGAAGCCCGGATACCAGATGACGGTGAGGACGACCGCGGCGACGACCAGGAGGGTAACGAGAGCGACGGGGACGTGCCACCAGCGGAAGCGGCGGCGACGTGCCGGGCCGCCGCTCCCGGCCACCATCGAGCCGCGGCCCGCCGCGCCCGTC
>CAZTMO010000099.1:0-7244 GCA_964615105.1 uncultured Thermoleophilia bacterium | reverse complement strand
ACTCGGTCATGCGCGACATGAACAAGTGCATCCGCTGCCGGCGCTGCGTGCGCACCTGCATCGACATCCAGGAGGTCGGGGTCTTCGAGGCCGTCGGCCGCAGCGACAAGGTGACGATCGAGACCTTCCAGGACATGCCGCTGGGCGACGTCGTCTGCATCAACTGCGGCCAGTGCGTGAACCGTTGTCCCGTGGGCGCTCTCTACGCCAAGGACGAGACCGACGCCGTCTGGGCGGCGATCGACGATCCGAACAAGCACGTCGTCATCCAGACCGCGCCCGCACCGCGCGCGGCGATGGGCGAGCTGTTCGGGCTCGAGCCCGGCACGCCGGTGACCTTCGAGATGAACACCGCCCTGCGCCGTGCCGGTTTCGACAAGGTCTTCGACACCAACTTCACCGCCGACCTGACCATCATCGAGGAGGGCACCGAGCTCATAACGCGCCTCTACAAGGCGCTGGTGCAGGGCGACGAGGACGTCGCCCTGCCGCAGTTCACGAGCTGCTCCCCGGGTTGGGTCAAGTTCCTCGAGCACTTCTACCCCGAGTACCTGCCCAACGCCTCGAGCGCCAAGAGCCCGCAGCAGATGTTCGGCGCCCTCATCAAGACGTTCTACGCCGAGAAGCTCGGTCTCGACCCCGCGAAGATCGTCAGCGTCGCGCTCATGCCCTGCTCGGCGAAGAAGTTCGAGTGCAACCGGCCCGAGATGAACGACTCCGGCTTCAGGGACGTCGACTACGGCATCACCACGCGCGAGCTCGGCAAGATGTTCAAGGAGGCCGGGCTGCACGTGCCGAGCCTGCCCAAGAGCGACTTCGACGACCCGTTCGGCACGGCGACCGGATCGGGCGTCATCTTCGGCGCCACCGGCGGCGTGATGGAGTCGGCGCTGCGCACGGTAATCGAATTGGTGACCGGTGAGAAGGTCGAGAGCATCTACGACCACGGCGACATCATCCCGGTGCGCGGCTTCGACGGCGTGCGTTACGCCGAGATCACGGTCCCCAAGGTGGGACCGGTCCCCGAGATCCTCGCTCACCTCGTCCCCGACTGGAAGTGGTTGAGCGGCGCCACGCTCAAGGTCGCCGTGGCGCACGGCACCGCCAACGCCAAGAAGGTCATGGACGACATCAAGGCGGGCGGCAAGTTCAGCGAATGCCACTTCATCGAGTTCATGGCCTGCCCGGGCGGCTGCTTGGGCGGCGGCGGCCAGCCGATCCCGACGAACGCCGAGATCCGCGCCGCCCGCGCGAAGGCCATCTACGCCGAGGACAAGGCCTACGACGTGCGCAAGTCGTACGAGAACCCGGCGGTCATCGCGACCTACGCGGAGTTCCTGACCGATGGACCGTGCGGGCAGAAGAGCCACCAGTTGCTGCATACGGGCTACGTCGCCCGCGGCAGGCACATCCCCCAGGAGAAGGAGTTGGCGCCTGAGGCGCACTGAGGCGCCGGTCTCTCTTGAGACGCCGTTCAGGCGGGGCGCCGGGCGCGTGAACGCCCGGCGCCCCGCCGGCACCCGACCGTCTGCGTCCGCCGCTCCGCGCCCCGGCAGCGGCATCGGTGGGCTTCCACTACACTACGCAGGGGTAGAACCCGGTCGGACCGGGACGCGGCGTCCGGTCCGCACCCGTCCGCGTCCGCCGCGTCGAGGTCCCGTGCCCGACAAGCCAGAGCCCGATACCGCCGTCCGCTACGTCGACCCGTTCCGTGACGCCCGCGCGCTCCAGCCGATCACCGGGTCGGAGCGCACGTTGCTCCGCCAGGTCAACCAGAAGATCGCCGCTCGGCCGTCGCTGCGCGCCATCGTCGACTATCTCTTCGACAGCACTCAGGAGCTGATCCCCTGCGACCGCATCGGGCTCGCCTTCGTCGACCCTGAGGGCCATCGTGTCACGTCCTACTACAACCGCGCCGCGTACGAGCCCCTGCTGATCGACCGCGACTACTCGCAGGACCTGCGCGGCAGCTCTCTGCGCGCCGTGCTCGAGAACGGGCTTCCGCGCATCATCCGCGACCTCGAGGAGTACCTCGAACAGCATCCCCGCAGCGGATCGACCCGTCTGCTCGTCAAGGAGGGGGTGCGCTCCAGCCTGACCTGCCCGCTGAGCGTCGAGGGTCGCATCGTGGGCTTCATCTTCCGCAGCTCACGGACTCCCGACATGTACCACTCGAAGCACATCGAGCTGCAGATGGCGATCGCCGAGCGCCTGAGCCAGGCCGTCGAGAAGGCCTGGCGTATCGAGCAGCTCGAGCAGGCCAACTTCGCCTACATGCAGATGCTCGGCTTCGTGAGCCACGAGCTCAAGAGCCCTGTGGCGTCCATGGTCACCGACGCCCGCCTCATCGCCGACGGCTACCTTGGCGAGGTCCGGCCCGAGCAGAAGGAGAAGCTCGAGCGGCTCATCCGCAAAGGCGATCACCTGCTCGGCCTGGTGCGTGAGTACCTCGACCTCGCCCGCGTCGAGGGCAGCGAGCTCGAGGCCCGGCTGCAGCCGTCCGTCGACTTCCGCGGCGAGGTCCTGGACGATGCCGCCGACGTCGTGCGCCCCCACATCGAGGCCCGGGGCATGCGCCTGATCGTCGTGACGCCGGGCGAGCCGCGGCCGCGCGTCTGCTGCGACCCGGCACTGATGCGTGTCGTCCTCACCAACCTGCTCGACAACGCCGCCAAGTACGGGCGCGAGGGCGGTGAGATCCGCGTCACGCTCGAGGTCGTGGCGTCGCGGCGTATCAAGGCGGAGGCGCTGCGCTTGTCGGTACGCAATGAAGGACCGGGCTTCTCGCCGTCCCAGCGCAACAAGCTCTTCCGGCGCTTCTCGCGCCTCGATACCCCCGAGCTCAGGGGCACGAAGGGCACGGGCGTCGGCCTTTACAACTCATGGCGGATCGTGCAACTGCACCATGGATTCATCACGGCCGACTCGAAGAAGGGTGAGTGGGCGCAGTTCTGCGTAGAGATCCCGGCCTCGTCGGAGTGCGGGTCCGGACTGGATACGGACAACGGAGCAGGTCAATGAGTGTGATCGAGACAGGGAGCTTCATCGACGAACGTCGCGTGCACGAAGCCTTGCAGGCGGCGACCGACAGGGACGCGGGGCACGTACGTGACGTCCTTGAGAAGGCCCGGGGTCTGAAGGGCCTCGACATGGAGGACGTCGCTGTCCTGTCCTCGATCAGCGACCCGGAATTGCTCGGCGAGCTGTTCTCCACGGCGCGCGACGTGAAGGACGCCATCTACGGCGCGCGCCTCGTCCTCTTCGCCCCGCTCTACGTGTCCAACATGTGCACGAACGACTGCCTCTACTGCGCCTTCCGGGTCAAGAACAAGGGACTCAAGCGCCGCGCGCTGACCCAGGACGAGATCCGCCACGAGGTGGAGCTGCTCGTCGACGAAGGCCACAAGCGCGTCCTCCTCGTGGCCGGCGAGTCTTACCCCAAGCAGGGCTTCCAGTACGTGCTCGACTCGGTCGCCACCATCTACGCGGTCAAACGCGACAACGGCGAGATCCGGCGTATCAACGTGAACGTGGCGCCGCTCGCGGTCGACGAGTTCCGCGCCCTCAAGGCGACGGGCATCGGCACCTATCAGCTCTTCCAGGAGACCTACCACCGCGAGACCTACAAAGCGGTGCACGTCGGCGGCAAGAAGCGCGACTACGACTGGCGGGTGACCGGGATGCACCGCGCCATGGAGGCCGGCATCGACGACGTCGGCATCGGCGTGCTCTTCGGCCTCGCCGACTGGCGTTTCGAGCTCCTCGCCATGCTGCAGCACATCCGCGAGCTCGAGCGCGTCTTCGGCGTCGGCCCGCATACGATCAGCATGCCGCGCCTCGAGCCGGCGCTGGGCTCGGACATGGCCAGCAACCCGCCGCAGCCGGTCAGCGACATCGACTTTCGCAAGATCGTCGCCATCCTCCGCCTGACCGTGCCCTACACCGGCATGATCATGAGCACCCGCGAGACCGCGAACCTGCGCCGCGAGACCTTCGCCCTCGGCGTGTCGCAGATCTCCGCCGGCAGCCGTACGAACCCGGGTGGCTACGCCGAGGACGAGCACTTCGACGCGGCGCAGTTCCAGCTCGGCGACCACCGCAGCCTCGACGAGGTCATCCGCGATGTCGCCGAGCTCGGCTACATCCCCTCGTTCTGCACCGCCTGCTACCGCCTGGGACGCACGGGCATGGACTTCATGGATCTCGCCAAACCGGGCGACATCAAGCATCACTGCGACCCGAACGCGCTCTCGACGTTCCTCGAGTACCTGCTGGACTACGGCGCGGAGTCGACACGCGCCGTCGGTGAGAAGCTGATCGCCGAGAAGACCGCCGCGATGGACCCCGTGCGTCGGGCTCATACCGAGAAGATGCTGGAGCGGGTGCGCGCCGGCAAGCGCGACGTGCTCTGCTGACGATAGACTCAGATGCGAGAGGGGCCCGCGTACCGCCGATCCGCCCCACGAGAGCTGTGACCATCAGCCGCGCCAGACTGCGCGCCGACGAAAGGACGACACATGAACGACGAGCACATCATCCTCGGCATCCACGTCACGAACCGCCTCAAGAACGCCGCCGAGGTGCAGAAGGTGTTCACCGAGTACGGCTGCAACATCAAGACCCGCATCGGGCTGCACGACGTGAATGCGAACGTGTGCTCGCCGAGCGGCGTCGTGCTGATCGAGTTCTTCGGCGCGGTCGCCGAGGCCGAGGCGATGGCCGCCAAGGTCGGCGCCGTCGAGGGCGTCGACGTCCAGACGATGGTGTTCGGCCACTGACCGCGAGCGCGCGCAACGATACCGCCACGCGACGGGTCCACGCGCCCGCGCCATCCTGTCCATGAGCGTCCCCGATCACAGGCTCGAGCGCGACCTCCTCGGCGAGGTGTCCGTTCCCGCCGAAGCGCTGCACGGCATCCACACCGAACGGGCCCTCGACAGCTTCGCCCTCTCGGGCCACCCGCCGCACCCCGAGCTGGTCCGCGCCTTCGGCACGGTCAAGCTCGCCTGCGCACGCACGAACCGCGCCCTCGGCGCCTGGGCGAACGACCCGGCCAAGGCCGACGCGATCGAGCGCGCCTGCCGCGAGATGGCCGACGGCCTGCTCGAAGCGCACGTCGTCGTCGACCGGTTGCAGGGGGGCGCGGGAACGAGCACCAACATGAACGTGAACGAGGTGCTGGCCAACCGCGCCCTCGAGATCCTTGCCGAGCCGCACGGCGCCTACGGGCGCGTCTCCCCCGCCGACGACCTCAACCTCCACCAGAGCACGAACGACACCTACCCGACCGCCCTGCGCCTGGCGGCGATCCGCCTGCTGCACGACCTCGAGGAGCGCGTCGTCGCCCTGCAGGAGGCCTTCCAGGCCAAGGAGCAGGAGTTCGCCCACATCGTCAAGGTCGGGCGCACCCAACTGCAGGACGCCGTGCTCACCACGCTGGGCCGCGAGATGGGCGCCTACGCCGAGGCCCTCAACCGCGACCGCTGGCGCATCTACAAGTGCGAGGAGCGTCTGCGTGTCGTGAACCTCGGCGGCACGGCGATCGGCACCGGGTTCGCCGCCCCGCGACAGTACATCTTCCGCGTCGTCGACACGCTGCGCGAGCTGACGTCCGTCGGTTTCGCCCGAGCAGAGAATCTGACCGATGTGACACAGAACGCCGACGTGTTTCCCGAGGTGTCGGGCATCCTCAAGGCGCACGCCGCGACGCTGCTCAAGGTCGCCGGCGACCTTCGCTTGATGAGTTCGGGACCCGAGGCTGGGTTGGGCGAGATCCGGCTGCCCCAACGGCAGGCCGGGTCGAGCATCATGCCCGGCAAGATCAACCCCGTGATCCCCGAGGCGGTCACGCAGGTCGCACTGCTCGTCATGAGCCACGACCAGGCGATCGCCTTCGCTGCGGGGATGGGCAGTCTCGAGCTGAACCCCTTCCTGCCGCTGGTCGCCGCCTGCCTTCTCGACAGCCTCACGCTCCTCGCACACGCCGACGAGACCCTGCGGCGCAACTGCGTCGAGGGCATCGCGGCCGACGAGGAGCGCTGCCGCGCCCACGTGCGCGCCTCCAGCGCCGCGGCCACGGCGCTCGTGCCGGAGATCGGCTACGAGCGCGCCTGCGCGGTGGTCGTCGAGGCGCAGCGCTCGGGGCGCACGATCACGGAGGTCGTGGTCGGGGACGGCCTTCTGAGCGCCGAGCAGTTCGACGAGCTGCTCAGTGCCGAGGCCGTCTGCCGGCTCGGCACGCCGCAGCAACCCGGTCACAGCCTGGAGGGATGATGGAGGCGATCGCATGGGTCTGATGGACGCACCTCGCGGCATGAGGCTCCACATCGGCATCTTCGGCCGCCGCAACGTCGGCAAGTCGAGCCTGCTCAACGCCATCACGCGCCAGGAGGTCAGCATCGTCAGCGACTTCGCCGGGACCACCACCGACCCGGTCGAGAAGCCGATGGAGCTCCTTCCTCTCGGCCCCGTCCTGTTCATCGACACTGCCGGCATCGATGACGTCGGGGCCTTGGGCGAGCTGCGCGCCAGGCGCACGATGCAGGTCTTCGACCGCACCGACCTCGGCGTGCTCGTCACTGAGGCCGGCGCCTGGGGCGAGTACGAGGACGGCATCCTCGACGAGTTTCTCGAGCGCAAGACGCCGGCCGTCGTCGTGTTCAACAAGATCGACCTCGACGCGCGCCCGGCCCCGGTCCCTCGTCTTCAGGAGCTCAAGATCACCCCCGTCCTCACGGCGGCTCACGAGCGGCGCGGCGTGCTCGACTTCCGTCAGGCGCTGCTCGACGCCGCGCCGCCGGACTTCATCGACAACCCGACGATCCTCGGCGACCTCGTGAGCACCGGGGAACTCGCCGTGCTCGTCGTGCCCATCGACAAGGAGGCCCCGCGCGGCCGTCTGATCCTGCCCCAGGTCCAGGCGATCCGCGACCTCATGGATTCGGACGCCATGGCCCTCGTCGTGAAGGAACGCGAGCTTGGCCATGCGATCGAGGGCCTCAAGGCGCCGCCGAAGCTCGTGGTCACCGACTCGCAGGCGTTCCTCAAGGTGGCCGCCGACACTCCGCCCGAGGTGCCGATGACCAGCTTCTCGATCCTGTTCGCGCGCTTCAAGGGCGACCTGGCCAGCCAGGTCCAGGGCACGCTGGCCGTCGAGCGCCTGACCAGCGGCGCGAAGGTCCTCATCGCCGAGGCCTGCAGCCACCACCCCATCGCCGAGGACATCGGCCGCGTCAAGATCCCCC
>CAZTMO010000098.1:0-7254 GCA_964615105.1 uncultured Thermoleophilia bacterium | reverse complement strand
GGAGTGTGGCTACTCGAAGTGTGGGTAGTGCCTGCGGCGCTACCCACCACGCATGGGCTACGCCGTGGGAAAGTGGGTAGTGCCTGCGGCGCTACCTCCTTCACACGCGAGCCCTGAAGCGGCCGGCCGGGTAAGCTAGGCTTGCCGTGCGGCGGCTGGCCGCGGCGCGACCGACGAACGGGAGGACACCGTGACTGAGCCATCCAGGCCACAAGCCCAGGACGACGGCGGCGTCACCATCGCCGACGGCGTGCTCGTCAAGGTCGCCCTGGAGGCGCTCAAGGGCGTCGACGGCATCGCCGCTCTTGGCGGTGGTTCCGGCGGCGTCCTCTCGAGCCTCATGGGCGACAAGGGTTCCAGCGGCATCTCGGTCGACGTGCGCGAGGGCAGCGTCGACATAGACATCTCCATGGCGGTGAAGTACGGCGCCCACGTGCCCACCGTCGCCGAGGCGAGTCGGACGGCGGTCAAGGAGAAGGTCGAGGGCACGACGGGCCTCGCGGTGCGTGCCGTGAACGTGCTCGTGACGGACATCGTCTTCGAGGGGGAGACCCCTGCCTGACAACGTCGAGAGCGGCGCGCGGCCACCCGTGCCGCGGCGGCCACGTCACGAGCCGGGGATCGTCGCCCGGGCGGCCGTCTTTGTCCTGCTGCTGGGTGGCGGGCTCACGCTGCTGCTGTTCGCCGCGCGCCTCGTGGCGGCGGCGTTCGACAGCGGTTTCTCGCCGTTCGGACACCTCGGCCTGCCCGGGGCGTACGGCTGGCAAGGGCTGCTGTGGGCGACGCTGGCCGGCGCGAGCATCGTGCTCCTGGGACTGGTCGTCGGCCCCGGGCGCGACGATGTCTGGCTGGCCGGCGCCGGTGGAGGTTTCGTGGTCCCGGCGCCAGCGCTCGAGGACATGCTCGCGGACGAGGCTCGGACGCACGCGGACGTCGTGCGGGTCGACGTGGACGTTCGTGTGCGCAAGGGGCGCCCGTCGGCGAGGCTCGCGGTCGACCTGCGGCCGCTCTCGGACGGTGAGGCGGTCGCCGCCGAGCTCGAAGCGCAGACACGCGCGTCGCTCGCCCGCGTCACAGGCGTCGCCGACGTCGCTGTGCGCGTGCGCGGACGGGTGCTCACCGTGAAGCAGCTTCCCGGACGGCTGCCGTGAGCGCGATCGCCCGGCTTCTCGCTGCCGTCGTCGCGTTGTGCGGAGTCGTGTTCGGGCTCGCCGGGCTGGTCCGCGCCGCGGCCCTCGCCGCCGACGAGGCCGTCGTCTGGGGGCTCCCACGGTGGTGGACCGACCTGGTCGACGGGCCGACGTCGTGGGTCGCCGCCGCCGCCACCACGGTGGCCGCTGTCGCGGCGCTCTGTCTGATCCTCGCCTTTCGGCAGTTGAGCAGCACCGGCCGGCCGGCGACGGCGCGGGTCGGCGACGTCGACGTCAAGCTCGCCGCCCTGGATCGCCTGGTCGCCCAGCGTCTGGCGGCCGAGGTCGCCGGTCTCGTCCCGGTGCGCGTGCGCGTGCTCTGGGGCGGCGAGGGCTGGGACGTCGACGCCCTCGTCGACGTGCGCCCCGCGGGACTCGACGGCGTGCGGGCACACGCGGTCGGCGTCGCCGACGCCGAGCTCGCGCGAGCGACGGGTAGGAGTTTGACGCGGCTCACCCTCGAAGTGCGTCGCTTCTCGGACGCGGGGAGCGCGCCCGCCGCCGGGTCCGGGCGAAAAAAAGGCCTGGGATTCACCAGGCCTTTGTGAGAAGCGGGCCCGAGTCGCGGGACCTCCGTCTTCTCCGGGTGAACATCTATCACATGGCTTGTGCCCTGACAAGGATAGGAGCGAACCGTTGACCGCGGGCATGCCGCGCCTTCGGCCGCGCCTCGTGGCGAGCGATCTCGACGGCACCCTCCTCGGGCCGGATCTCGTCTTTGACCGATCGGTGCGTCGCGGCGTCGCCGCCCTCACAGCGGCGGGCGTGCGCGTCGTGCTCTGCACGGGCCGCATGTTCGTCAGTGCCCGTCCGCGGGCCGCCGAGCTCGGTCTCGCGGACGGGCCGATCGTGTGCTACGGCGGCGCCCTCGTCGCCGACCTCGGCAGCGGCGCGTGGCTGCGCCACGAACCCATCGACGCAGAGGCCGCCGCCGCGCTCGTGCGCTTCGCCCGCGAGCGCGACCTCCACGTCAACGCCTACGTCGACGACGCCCTCTACGTCGAGGAGGACGACCGCTGGACCCGGTGGACGGCCGGCTACGCCAAGGTCGACATCGCGCTCGTCGACGATCTTCTGCCGCTGGTCGCGCGCGGGCCGACGAAGCTCGTGATCGCGGCCGACCCCGACGTCGCGGCGCGCGCCGCCGCAGAGGTCTCACGACGCTTCGCCGGCCGTCTGCGCGCCGCGACGTCGCTGCCGCACTTCGTCGAGGTCAACGCCGCCAGCGAGAGCAAGGCCGGCACACTGGAGTGGCTGTGCACGGAGCTCCTCCACGTGCCCGTCGACCGCACGGTCGCCTGCGGCGACGGGCACAACGACGTCGATATGCTCAGGTGGGCGGCGTTCGGGGTGGCCGTGGCGGAGGGCGCCGAGCGGGCGCGGCGGGCAGCGAGCATCGTCGTGCCGAGGGCGCGCCTCGGGGCGCTCTTCGAGGAGTTCGCCGCCACGCCGGAATGACGAGGCGGCGTGCGCGCCGTCCGCTTCGGCGGGCGCGCGGGGATGCTGCCGGCATAGGCGAAGGCGGCGCCTGGAGGGAGGACGCCGCCTTCGAGGGGCCGTGGTGGTCGTGGCGAGCCGGGACCCGCCGCGACTGGTCCCCTGACGGGACGCGCGTCGTAGTTTCGACTACGACCACGCACGAAAAGCATAAGGCGGCGCACGTCGTGGGTCAAGGCCGGCGACCGTTGTGCGCATGAAGAGATGTTGCGCGGGGTGTGGCGGACCGGATCGCCCGCCAGGCGGCGCCTGCCATCGCGGCGTGCACCGCTTCACACTTTATCGCGGCGTCAGGCGCCGTCGTCCACGGCGTCGCGGCGTCAGACGTCGCCGCGCGCGCCGCCGAGGCCCAGGCGCTTCTTGACCTCGGCGTGGCGGGCGACCAGCCCGCGCTCGTGCGCCTCCTCATCCTTGAGAAGCTGTCCGAAGAGCGCGCAGGCCTCGGGGTCGACGCAGCGTTCGTACCCGCGCCGGTACTTCGCCTGGGCGGCGCGCTCGTCGGCGATCGCCGCCTCGAGGATCTCAAGCAGTCCTTCGTCGCCGATCGTGCGCGCGGCGTCGGCGGGCTCGCCGAAGAGCGGTTCGCCGAGTGGCGCTCCGGGCTCGCGGAGGGGGTCGCCGGCCTTCGCCGCCCGGGGTTCGTCCGTCGGGGTCGCCGGTCCGATCCGGTCGTCGCGTGTCATCACGCCTCCTTCGTCATCTTCAGGGAGAAGCTCAGCGGCAGGTCGTCGTGGCCGCCGGCGAGATGCTGCCAGCCGTCGTCGCGCCGCTCCAGGCAGGGCAGCTCGAGCCCGCGCGTGTACGGGAACTCGTGCAGGTGGTCCAGGCGCAGACCGCGGTGCAGGAGCGGCGTGACGACCTCCGACAGCGTGTGCTGCCACTCGTAGGTGACGGTGGCCTTCATCGTCGCCTCGGGGTCGGCGTACGAGCCCTGCTCGTCCCAGCGGATGGGCTCCCGGCCCTGGAAGTACGGGTAGGTCAAGCGAAGCTCACGGGCGTGCGCGCCATCGTCGATCAGGAAGGCGAGCGGATGGAACTCCGCGAGGTAGAAGGCCCCACCCGGCCGGACGTAGCGTGCCACGACATCGGCCCAGCGCTCGAGGTCGTCGAGCCAGACCAGCACGCCCCAGGAGCTGAAGACGACGTCGAAGTCGCCGTCGAGCACGCGGGGCAGGTCGAACACGTCGGAGCGGACGAAGGTGGCGCGCCGGGAGAGGCCGACTTGGTCGGCCAGCCGGCGCGCCGCCTCGATCGCCTGGCCTGAGAAGTCCACGCCGGTCACCGTCGCGCCGCGGCGTGCCCAACTGAGGCTGTCCATGCCGAAGTGACACTGCAGGTGGAGAAGCGTCGTGCCCTCGCCGACCAGCGGGCCGAGCTCGTCACGCTCGATCGCCGTGAGCGGCTCGCGACCCCGGACGAAGGCGTCGACGTCGTAGAGGGCCGACCGCCGATGCACGCCGACCGCCTCGTCCCACCAGGCGAGGTTGGCCCTGTGGTACGCGTCGCGCATCGCCGTCGGCCGCGCGTCCGGCCCCGCCTTCGCGTCCGATCCAGCGTCCGTCCTTGGGCACGCGTCCGTCTGTGACTGCGCCCCCGCCTCCGCCTGCGCGTCCGCCTCCGCCTGCGCTCCCGCCCCCGCCTGCGCGTCCGCCTCCGCCTGCGCGTCCGCCTCCGCCTGCGCGTCCGTCCCCGACCGCGCGTCCGCCCCCGCGTGAGTGTCCGTCCCTGCTCTCGCCTCCGCCCCCGGCTTGCGCGCCATGAGCGAGTAGCTGAACGGCAGGTCGGCGCGGCGCCCGCCCTTACCGTCCGGCAGCCACCACCAGCGATCGTCGTCCCGCTCCATCCACTCGAAGAACGGCGCGACCGAGTACGGGAACTCATGCAGGTACTGGAGGCGCAGCCCGGCGCCGCTGACGGCGGCGAGGATCTCTCCCATGCCGTGTGCCCAACTGAAGCTGAGGCGGTTCTCGACGTGCGCCCCGGCGTCGGCGTACGAGCCGTCGTACTCCGAGCGGTCCGGCTCGTCGGGCGCCGGCAGGTAGCGGTAGGCGAGACGCACGCCGTGGTCGGGTGTCTCGTCCAGCGCGTAGGCGATGGGGTGGATCTCGGCCATGAAGAGGACGCCGCCGGGGCGCAGGCGGCGGGCGACGAGGCGGGCCCAGCGATCAAGATCCGGCAGCCATTCGATCGCGCCCCAGCTCACGAAGACGACGTCGAACACCTCGTCACCGAGCCGGGCGTCGGCTGCGTAGATGTCGGAGGCGATGAAGCGGGCGCGCCCGGCGAGGCCGACCTCGTCGGCCAGGCGGCGCGCCAGCGCGATCGCCTCCTCGCTCAGGTCGACGCCCGTGACCACCGCGCCGCGGCGCGCCCAACTGAGGGTGTCGAGGCCGAAGTGGCACTGCAGGTGGAGGAGGGTCGTGCCCTCACCGACGAGCGGGCCGAGCTCCTTGAGCTCGAGCGGCCAGAGCGAGGTCTCGCCCGCCTTGAAGCCGTCGATGCAGTAGAAGGCCGAGACCTCGTGGACGCGCGTCCACTCGTCCCAGTGGGCGGCGTTCGCGCGCAGCACCTCGTCGGGGATGGGGCTTAGGTCGTCCGGCACGCTTATCACTCTACCTTCTTCTCAGCCGACGCTCGATGGGCGAGCGAGAGGAGACTCGAGACGCCGGGGTGTCATGGGCAGGGTCACGAGACTGAGCGCCGCCGGGCCGGCGATGAGCGGACGCACTCGCCGGCGGTCGTCGTGTCCATCGCCGAGCGGACTTCCGACGCGTGTCCCCTGTGTCTTCCGTGCCCCCGGCGTTCGTGACCCCGGCGCGGCCGCGCCCAGCACCTCGCGCGTCCTTGGACGCGACCGCGCGATGCGGTAGAGTGCGGTCGTGGCTCCATTGGCGCACATCGATGCCGCTCGCCTCGACCGCATGGGCGACGTCTTCGGCGACGGCACGCGGCGCAACATGTATCGCCACGTGCTCGCCGCCGACGAACCTCTTTCCGCCTCGGAGGTCGCCGCCGTCTTCGGCCTGCACCGCACCGTCGCCCGCGCGCATCTCGAGCGCATGGTCGAGGTCGGGCTGTTGCAGGTCGGGTTGCGCCGCAGGGCCGCGGGTGGTCGCCCGGCCAAGGTGTACAGCCCGAGCGACGAGCGCGTGGAGGTCGCCGTGCCCGCGCGTCGCTACGAGGCCTTGGCGCGACTTCTCCTCCGGCTCGTCGTCGACACCACGCCGGGGTCGCGCGCTGTCAAGGCGGCCGTGGACGTGGGTCTCGAGCACGGCTCCGATCTGGCGCGCTCGTCGGCGGGCGCGAACGGCGACCGGTTCACGCCGCACGAGGCCGTGGGCTGGCTGTCCGAGGCGGGCTACCGGGTCAAGCTCGTCGACTGCGACGAGGCGTGCGCGACCGTCGACGTGTCCAACTGCGTCTACCGCGAGCTGGCGCTCGGGTATCCCGGCCTGGTGTGCGCCTTCGACCGCGGGATGCTGTGCGGGATGCTCGGCGTCCCCGTCGAGAGGCACGAGCAGCCCAAGTCGCTCGTCGCCGGCGACGACTTCTGCCGGCACCGCTTCAAGCTCCAGGCGTAGACTGCCGGGTCACCAGCCGGGCAACTGCTGCTCGCCGTCCAGCGCGCGAAAGGCGGCGAGGTCCATGTTCACCTCGAGGATCCCCCTGTAGGCGCCGTCGATGTCGCGCACGGCCGTGTAGCGCGTGTACTTGAAGCGCCCCTTCTCCTCGCCCCAGCCCTCGGCGGTGTCGCGCGTGCCGGCCTTGAACTCGCGCAGGATCGTCTCGAGCGTCTCGAGGCTCTCCTCGGGATGGCAGTCGCGCACGTCCCGCCCGATGAAGCGCCCGTCGCAGGTCTTGTACGTGTCGCCCGACCAGAAGAGCAGGACGTCGTTCTCGTCGGCGTAACTGATGTCGCAGGGGAGGGCGGCCGTGACGAGGCCGGCCTGCTCGGGAGAGAGGGAACCGCGCTGCCAGAGCATGGAGGGTCCTTTCGCGTGATGGGGGCCGTGGCGTCCATCGTACCCGACGTATCCGGTGCGGGTGACGGCATCGCCGCGGCGTCGGGCGGCGCGCAGGGGCAGGAGGGGGCGACGCCGGCGCGGAACAAGGTCCCATGCTCGAGGCATCTCTCTGGGGTGCGGTCGCTGCCGGCGCGCTGCTGATCGGCGCGGCCGTCGGCCTGCGTTTCACGCTCCCGCAGTGGTCCATCGGCCTGATCATGGCCTTCGGCGTCGGTGCGCTGATCAGCGCCGTCACCTACGAGCTGACCGCCGAGGCGTACGCGAGGGGCGGGTCGGCCGCCGTCGTCGTGGGCCTGACGCTCGGCGCCCTGGTCTTCTTCTCCGGCGACCTCGCGCTCGACCGTCGCGGCGCGAAGCACCGCAAGCGCTCGGGCGGCCAGCAGTCGGACGTCGGCGGCGCCATCCTGCTGGGCGCCGTCCTCGACGGCGTCCCGGAGTCGATCGTCATCGGCATCAGCCTGCACGAGGGAGGCTCGGTCGGCGTCGCCTTCGTGCTCGCCGTGTTCATCTCGAACCTGCCGGAAGGGCTCTCGGGGTCGACC
>CAZTMO010000097.1:0-7311 GCA_964615105.1 uncultured Thermoleophilia bacterium | reverse complement strand
GACCTCGCGCGCCGCACCCGCGTCCTGCGCCGCACCCGCGTCCCGCGCTGTACCTGCCTCCCGCTCCGCGCCCGCGTCGCGCGGTCGCGCCGCGCGTCCGGGCGCGACGATGCTGAGCTTGCCCGAGACCGGGTTGCGGCGCAGCTCGCCGCCGATGCTGGTCGGGTCTGTCGTCGGCAGGTCCATGGCGCAGGAATGTGACGGCGGTCCCGCTTCGCCGGCCGCCCCGGCTACCTCATGCGGGCGGCCCGTGACCCCAGCTTACTCGCTGTCCAGAGACGCGTCGAGGATCGACCTTGCGTCCTCGTCCCTGGAGCGGTAGAGGGAGCGCGCGTCGCGCACGCGGTCGTAGCTCTCATCGAGGACCGCTCCCATCTCCCGCCACAGGCAGACGTCCTTCTTGAGGTATTTGTGCCGGATGCCGGGCGAGCAGTCGGTGGCGAGCGGGCAGGCGTAGCAGACCTCGCTGTTCAGCTCGAGCTGTTGCTTGCGCGCCTTTTCCCCCTCGTCGATACGCCGGTACGCGTCGAGCAGAAGCTGCTGTATGTTCCCCTGGATGGCGACCTGGAAGTGCGGCATCTGCTCGGGCTCGTCGTACAGGAAGATGCCGTTCTCCCAATGGGCGAGCTCGAAGACCTGGTCCATGGTCTGCCTTTCCATGACGGCGCGGATCGCCGTCTCGTCTGTGTAGCCCATCTCGACCAGGCGCTGACCGAGCGGCTTCGCCTTCTTCTCCTCGCGCGAGCGCGTCGCGTCCTCTATGAGCGCCTCGGCGAGCTGCTGTTCGGTGAGGCAGCCGGCCTTGACCAGGCGAGCGCCGAGTTTCTCATCGGTGATCGGCAGCGAGATGCCTTCGACGCGTCCCCCGACGAGGTAGATGAAGCCGAACTCCTCGAAGTCGCGGACCTCGAGGACGCCCGTGGCCTCGCCCTGTGCGAGGTACTGCAGGACGCTTGCAAGGTTGAACCGTGAGATGGATCCCTCAAGCAGCATGTGCACCGGTGCCGGACGCTCGTTCAGCCTTGTATGTCGGCATCGGGGCCGCTTTGCGTTAGCGTGTGGCCACGGCTATACTCCTCCTTCCGGGTAGTGGACGACGAACGAGGACGCCGTGAAGAGGACGTACCAGCCGAACACCCGCAAGCGCAAGAAGACGCACGGATTCCGCAAGCGCATGAGCACGCGGGCTGGTCGGGCGGTCATCAAGCGTCGGCGGCAGAAGGGGCGCAAGCGTCTCTCGGCCTGACCGGCCTCGATGACCAGTAAGCGTTCCCGCCTTTCGCGCTCTTCCGACTTCCAGCGCATCTACCGCCAAGGCAGTTCGACTGCGTCGCGGTTCCTCGTGCTGTATACGTTTCGCCGCCCCGCCGAGGTGAGCGCCGAGGGACCGCGTCTCGGCTTGTCCGTCTCGAAGAAGATGGGCGGGGCCGTAGTGCGGAACCGCGTGAAACGTCTGCTCCGCGAGGCCTTCGGGTCGGTGCGCGGGCAGCTGGCCGAGGACCACGACTTCGTCTTGATCGCACGTCCGCCGCTTCTGGAGCTGGTCGCCCGCGAGGGTGAGGGTGAGAAGGGCCTCGTGGGCGCGGCCGTCCGCGAGTTGCTGGGCCGCGCCGGCGCTTTGTCTCAGGGCGAGACGGGAGTGTCGTGAGCAAGGTCCTCGTCGCTCTTGTCCGCGTCTACCAGTACCTGGTGTCGCCGATGCTCGGGCAACGCTGCAAGTACTACCCTTCGTGCTCGAACTACGCGATCGAGGCGCTGCGCGTGCACGGCGTCGTCCGCGGGGTGGGCCTCGCCGCCTGGCGCCTGCTGCGCTGCAACCCGTTCAGCAACGGCGGCGTCGACCCGGTGCCGCCGCGACGGGCGTGACCGACGACCCCATCCCCGGAGCCAGGGGTGACTGAATGAAGACCATAACGACCATCCTGAAGCCGCTCGTCGAGCTGCTTCACTGGTTGCTCATGTGGATCCACGACACCCTCTCGTCCATCGGGCTGTCGGAGCGTTGGACGTGGGGCCTCTCGATCATCGGCCTCACGATCATCGTGCGGACGCTGATGTTCCCGCTCACCTGGAAGCAGTACAGGTCGTCGCGCGCCATGCAGGCGCTGGCGCCGCACATCAAGGAACTGCAGCGCAAGTACAAGGACGACCGCCAGCGCCTGCAGCAAGAGACGATGCGCCTCTACTCCGAGCACAAGGTCAACCCGTTCGCCTCGTGCTTGCCGCTCATCATCCAGATGCCGGTGTTCATCTCCTTGTATTACACGCTCAGGCCGGGTGTGGCCGATTACCTGCCCAAAGCCGAGACGCAGGCACTGGCGAACGCCGCCTTCCTCTGGCTTCCCAAGCTGGGCGAGCCCGATCCCTACTACATCCTGCTGGTCCTCTATGTGGTGACCCAGCTCATCTCCACCCTTCTCATGCTGACGCCGCAGACCGAGGGCTTTCAGCGGTGGATGATGCTCGGCATGCCGCTGTTCTTCGTGTTCATCCTGTTCCGGTTCCCGTCGGGCGTGTTCGTGTACTGGGTCACGACGAACATCTGGACCATCGGCCAGCAACTCATCATCCGCAAGGCGATGCCGATCGTGCCGCTCGAGGCGACCGCCGCCGCCGGAGGCGGCGGCAAGGGCGGCGGCAAGGGCGGCAAGGCCGCGCCGCCCAAGAAACGCAGCCGCTTCATGGAGGCGATGGTGGCCGCCCAAGAGAAAGCTGCGGCGCAGCGCGACGAGAAACGCCAGCCGGCGCAAGGCGGCGGCAAGCAGGGCGGCGCCAAGGGCACCGGCGCCAGGAAGGCCGCCGGCCAAGGTGGCAAGTCCGGCGGCAAGAAGGGCGGCAAGAGGCCTCCGCCCGGAAAGGGCGCGAAACCCAAGCAGGTCGTGCCCGACATCGACGACGACGACAACGACGCCCCGCCGCCCTATCGCTGAGCGGGACGGCGATACCACACCCCGAGAGCGATCGGAGGCACGGATGGACGAGTCCGAGCTTCAGCCCGTCGATGAGACGGGCGTCGACCCGGCGCACGGCGACGACTTCGTCGACGACGACCTCGGGGACGACGGGCACGACGACGGGCTCTACGACGCGGACGAGGACGCGCACGCGACCGTCGTAAGCGCGCCGACAGTCGAAGTGGCCCGGCGCCTCGCCTTCGAGGGGCTGCGCAAGATCGTGCCGTCGGCCACAGAGGCGGACGTCGAGTTCATCGTCCTTGAAGAGGGCAGCAAGGGCGGGCTCTTCGGGCGCGGCAAGGTCGAGGCGCAAGTCGAGGCGCGACTGCGGCCGGTTCCCTCGTCGACGTCCGCGGTCGACGAGGGGTCGCCACCTGGTGCCGAGACCTTGCGCGCCTTCGTCCAGGGCGTCGTCGACCGCATGGGGATAGCGGCGACGGTGGAGGCGTACGACGCCGCCGAGGCCGTCCACGCCGAGATCAGCGGCGACGACCTCGGCATTCTCATAGGGCGCCACGGCGCGACGATCGACGCTCTGCAGTACATCGCCGCCATCGTCGTGAACGGCGACCGCCGCCACCGACGTCAGGTCGTGGTCGATGCGGAGGGCTATCGCAAACGGCGTGAGGTCTCGCTCAAGGCGCTCGCCGACCGCATCGCCGACAAGGTGGCTCGCGAGTCGAAGAGCGCGCAACTCAAGCCCATGACCGCCGCCGAGCGCAAGGTGATCCACCTTCACCTCAAGGACCACCCGCGCGTCGAGACGGTGTCCGAGGGCAACGAGCCGTTCCGCGCCGTCATCGTCTCGCCGCGTCCGCGGCGCTCCTGAGCGGGGTATGCTGCTTAAGCAGGGCGCGTCTGTCGTCGATAGAAGAACGAAGAGCCGCATGAGGGACGGGCACACGCGGCTCGTCGCGGAACCACGAGAGAAGGGACATCCCATGCGTCGCACTCACCTGTCAATCTGGGCGGCACTGCTTCTGGCCGTGGCGCTCGCCGTGGTGCTCGCCGCCGGGTGCGGCGGGGACAAGGCCAAGACGGCGGACGACACCGCCGCTCCGGTGCCGGAGGGGCTGACCGCACAGGAGATCGTCGACCAGAGCACGGCGGCGATGAACAAGCTCAAGTCCGCCTCGTTCACGGCCGACCTCAAGCTGGACCTCGAGGGTGACGCCGGCAAGATGAGCGACCCGACCGCTCAGCAGCTTCTGGCGAAGCCCATCTCCCTCCATGTGGAAGGCGCGAGCAGCACCGACCCGCAGGCCGCGAACATGGACCTGACCGTGTCGCTCATGGGCCAGAACCTTCAGATGACCGTCCTCAACGAGGACAAGAAAGCCTGGGTCGAGTACGAGGACACCTGGTACGCGGTGCCCCAGGAGAACACGAAGGCTCTGCAGTCGAGCGATGCCGGCGCGCTGCCGACCGACCAGTTGCGCAGCCTCGGTCTCGACCCGCAGGGATGGGACGTCGAGTGGGAGCTGGCCGGCACCGAGACCGTCGACGGCGCCCAGGCCTACCACGTCACGGCGTCGCCGGACCCGAAGAAGATCGCCGGCGACGTGCTGAAGGCGCTCGAGGACCCGGAGCTGTACAAGAAGCTCGGCGACCCTCAGGCGGCCGAGCAGCTCAAGGCCATGAAGGCGGAGAACGCCAAGCAGTTGAAGGAAGTGCAGAAGGCGCTCAAGACCGTCGAGGTCGGGCTCTGGATCGACACCGACTCGATGTACGTGCGCAAGGGCAGCATGCGCGTCGGCCTGGACGCGACGGGGATCAAGGACGCCGAGGGTCTCACCGCCCTGACCCTGGACATCGCCTTCACGATGGCCGACTTCGGCGAACCCGTCGAGGTCGAGGCGCCGGCGAAGGCCAAGGACTTCGACAAGCTCATGGAGCAGCTTGTCGGGGGGATGATGACGGGCGCGAGCACGAGCGGTTCGTACTGATCGGGCGACGAGGCCGGCCGCCGTGCGCGGTCGGCCTCGTCGCGGGGACGGGAGCGGGGGCGCCACACGGCGCCCCCGCTCCCGTCCCCGCGGTCCGTCGCCGCGCCAGTCGCGCCCTCAGGGGGCGGCGGGCGTCAGCGCTCCCAGTCGAACTCGCGCGCCTGCGTCTGTTCCCAGCTCGGCCGCTCGTCGTCGGTGCGCTGCCCGAGGAGCGACTTGGACAGGATCTCGGGGCCACCGCCCGCCGGCGCCGGCTCGGCCGTCGGCTGCGCCGCCGGCTGGATCTCGGCCGCCGTGTCGGCTTCGCTCGCCGTCTCGCCCTGCTCCTGCTGCCGTTGCGCGGCGGCGTGGCTGATGCGCGCGGAGGCGAGGTGCACCGTCCCGTCGGCGCGCACGCTGGCGTTGGGCTGGAGGTCCTGCCGGTCGTCGTAGCCGCGGTCGCCGAGTCGAACGCCGCCCGTCTCGATGTCGACGGCGAATCGGTACCAACCCATCGACCACATGAACGTGACGGTCGCCGTGGCGCCGTCGAACCCCACGTGGACGCTCGGGATGCCGAGGTCGGCGTTGGTCTCGGCGATCTTGCGCGGCACGGGGCTCACGTTGAGGAGGTCGACGCCGCGCTGCAGAAGGGTCATCGAGGCGGCCTGCGCCTCGGCCGCGGAGGTGTCGAGCGGGACGTCGGCCGCGGCAGCCGCCGCCTCGTCGCGTGCGGCGGCCGCCGCGGCGGCCCTGGTCTCGAGTGTGGTCTCGGCTTCGCCGGAAGATCCGTCCGGCACGCTCGTCGCCTCTTCTTCGCGCGCCTCTTCGGACGCGGCCCAAGCTGCGACGACCTCCGCGCTCTCGCCTTTCACGCCCTCATCTTCTGCGCGCTCGACCCGCGCGCGCTCATCTCCTGTCCGCTCGTCTTCTGCGTGCTCGTCTTCTGCGCGCTCGATCTCCGCAGCGGGGATGGCGGCGGTGTCCTCGAGCGGTGGCTGTCCGACGTCCGCCTCGTGCGCCGGAGCGGTCGTCCCGGCACCCCCCGCCTCGACGGGCACGTCTTCTGCAGGGGCCTCGCTCCTCGCGGTCTCGGCCTGCAGGCGGGCCAGGCGACCGATGAGCTCCTGGCGCTCGGCCTCGCTCTGGGCGAGCCGCTCGGTCAGGGCCTCGATCTGCGCGTCGCGATCCTTGATCGCCTTCCAGAGGGCGTCGTTCTCACCGCGCGGGGTCGGCTGCTCCGCGACCGCTGCGGGCTCGTCGGCGACGGTGCGCGTCGCCTTGCTCACGCCGTTGTCGCCCTTGAGGCGTGCGCCACCCGAAGGCGGGCTCACCTGTCCGCAGAGCGAACACAACAGGCGTTCTTCTCCGTCCGGCCCCTCGATCGTCTGCGTCCATTCCCCGGCCAGCAGCGTCCGTCCGCACTGGTCGCAGACCGGCGCGTCGCTGGCATCGTTGCTCTTGCCGAACAGGCGTCCAAACATCATCGCTCCCTCGTCGGGAAAGCCCCCACGGGGCCAAGAAAGCGCTGCAAGAGGGCACAGCATAGCAGAGGCCGCCGGTACGTTGCACCGTGGTCGCGAAGCCCCGCCCGGATCCCTCTCGTCGTGTCCTTTCAGCGCTCGTCGAGGTCGCGGGCACGTACCACCAGCGTCTCGGTGACGACGTCGCCGAAGCGCTGCTTGCGCTGCGAGAAGGGGATGACGACCAGGTATGGGATCATGAGCATCAGCGCCTCGGGCACACGCGACATCCCCCGGACGACGTGGGCGAGAACGTCGGGCCTGCTCCCGTCGAGCGTGACCACCTTGAGACCGAACAGCATCTTGCCGAGCGTCGCCTGGTAGCAGTGCTCGAGGATCACGAAGTAGAGCAGGAAGGGGAACGCGACGGCGAGCAGCCGCAAGGCGAGCGCGAGGCTGGGGAGCGCCACGCTCGCCGCGACGAGCCCGACGAAGAGCGCGGCCATCAGCACCGCGTCGACCGCGCCGGCGGCCAGTCTCCTGCCCAAGCCGACGCCGGTCAGCTCACGCGGCTTGGGCAGGTCACTCCTCCTCGTCCTCGTCGGGCTCGTTCTCGAACGAGTTGAGGACGTCACGGGCGCGTTCGAGGTCGGCCTCGTGGACGAGGATCTGGATCGGGATCACCTCGCCCACGGGGAAGACGTCGTCGGCGGTGCCGGAGCTGACGGCCTCGATGCCGGCCTGCTCGAGGACGCCGCGGACGATGCTCGCCAGGCCGATGTCGTGGACGGTGGTCAGCGTCACAAGCTCCATGGCCTCACCTCGCGGTCCGAGGGACGGTGCGGGCGCCCGCGGCCGCAGGCCGTCGGGCGCCCTTCGAGTATACCCGAACGTTGCCGGCCGACCCTGCCGAGCGCGCCGCCGCCGCCGGCCGGCACTGCCGAGCGCGGCGCGTTCGCCGGCCTCACC
>CAZTMO010000096.1:5995-7327 GCA_964615105.1 uncultured Thermoleophilia bacterium | reverse complement strand
TCGTCTACACCCGTGGGCGTCTGCACGAGCTGCCCGAGGGCATCATCCTCATGGTGCCGACGCGCATGGTGCCGTTCGCCCTGAGTGGTCTGGTCAGCTGGCCGGGCAAGATCCGGATGGGGATGGATCTCGTGTTGCCGCGCGGCGGCGCGGTACTCGCGGACACGACGCCCGACGAGAGCCTCGCCGCCTTCGTCCGCCGGCGCCTCGGGCGCGAGGCACTCGAGCGCATCGCCGAGCCTATCGTGGCCGGTATCCACGCCGGCGATCCCGAGCAGATGAGCGTCCAGGCGACCTTCCCGATGTTCCTGCAGATGGAGCGCGACCACCGCAGTTTGATCGTCGCGATGCTCAAGCGACGCAGAGCGCGGGCGCGGGCGGCGGCCGGTGCCGCGCTTGCGGCGCATCCGAGTGCGGCACGAGCCGCGGTCGCGCGATCATCGGACGCGAACGCCCGCGGCGCGGCCACGGCATCGCGGCGCCCGCTGTCGTACTTCTACTCGCTCCGGACGGGCCTCGCCGACTTGAGCGAAGCGATGGTCGCGAGCCTGCCGGCCGAACGCCTGCAGGGCGGCGTCGCCGTGCGCTCGATCGCCCGCAGCGGCGCCGGCTGCGGGCAGTACGCCGGCGGCGAGCGGTACGTGCTCGACCTCGGCGACGGGCGCCGCGAGCTCGTCGACGCCGTCGTGCTGGCGACGCCGGCGTGGGCGAGCGGCGAGCTGCTGCGCCCGGTCGCGCCGCTCGCCGCCGCCGACCTCGCCTCCATCCCGTACGTGACGACGGCGACCGTCTCGCTCGCGTTCCGTCGCGAGCAAGTCGCGTACCCGCTGCGCGGCTTCGGCTACGTCACGCCGCGCGCTGAGGGCCGCGGCGTCATGGCGACCACCTGGAGCTCGAGCAAGTTCCGCCACCGCGCCCCCGAGGGCCATGTCCTGCTGCGGAGCTTCGTCGGGCGCGCGGGCCTCGAGGCGTCGGCGCAGCTCGACGACGACGAGCTGACCGCGCTCGTCCGCCGGGAGCTCCGCGAAGTCCTTGGCATCGCCGCCGCGCCCGAGTTCGTCGAGATCTTCCGCTGGCCGAAGGGCATGCCCCAGTACCGCGTCGGCCACAGCGACCTCGTGGCACGCATCGAGGCGGCGGTCGCCGCCGTGCCGGGTGTCGAGCTCGCCGGCGGCGCCTACCACGGGATCGGCATCGGCGACTGCCTGCGCGAGGGCGCGGCCGCCGCCGAGCGCGCCCTTGAGCATGTGCGCGGTTTGCCAGAAGACGCCGTGCCGCCGCAGCCGCCGGACGTTCCGGCCGGCGACGGTGTCACGGGCTGACGCGCCGTCC
>CAZTMO010000096.1:0-5895 GCA_964615105.1 uncultured Thermoleophilia bacterium | reverse complement strand
CGGCCCCACCGGATCGGGTCGTTGGGCCTGCGGCCCGATCGGCATGGGGCGACGGCGGCCCGGCGACTGCCCTCGTGACCCGTCGATCCGTTCTGGAGGAGGGACTGCGGATGGATTCTCCCGACCGTGTCGCCGAGGCCGCATGGCTGCACAAGCTGGGGCCGGAGGCGGAATCGCTGTTGACCAAGGGCGGCGAGTCTGCGCCCGTCGTGCGCAAGGAGATCGTCGACCAGGTGGTCCTGCTCCTGCGTTCGGGGCAGAACGTCGCCCTGGTCGGACCGGAGGGCGTGGGCAAACGCTCCGTCGCTCTCACGTTGCGCCGGTCCGCGGCGTGGGGCGACGACTTCCGGCCCACCCTCGACTTCGACGAGCCTGTCGCGCATCCGCTGTCGTGGCCCGTTTTCTGCACCAAGGTCCGGCACTGGATCGCCGGCAGCTACTACGTGGGCAATCTCGAGAACCGCATCCACACGATGCTGACGCGCGTGCGCAAGCCCGCGGTGGTCCTGCTGGATTCGGCCCCGCACGCGATCGGCGCCTGGCAGGGCCGCGGAGACGTCATGGACCTCGTCGACCTCCTGGTGGACGTCGCCGCGCACCCGAGGATCGCGATGGTGGTGACGGCGACGCCGGAGGGCTGGGGGGCACTGCGTGAGCGCAAGCCCGATTTCGCGGCGCAGTTCGTCGAGGTCGACGTGCCCGCGCCCGCCGAGACACAGGCGCGCGAGATAGCCATGCGGGAACTGAGGCGCGGCGGGATCGAGGTCGAGGCGGCCAAGGCGGCCGTCGACGAGGCCTTCGTCCTCGCCGGCCGCCACTTCGGCGCGGAGCCGGTCCTGGCGCCGGCGCTGCGCCTGCTCCGCGCCGCGGCGTCGAACGACGGCATGGCCGGCGGCGTCGCTTTCGCCCTGCGTGCGGTCTGCGCCGCCCAGCTCGGCGTCGCCCGCTGCTGGGTAGGGCGCGACTTCGCCCCTCCGGCCTCCTCGCTCGTCGCTCGCCTCGAGGAGACGGTCCTGGGGCAGCACGACGCCGTCACGGCGGTCGTCGACGATCTCATCGCCTGGGTGCACGGGCTGGGCTCGCCGGGCCGCCCGCGGTCCTACGTCTTCGCGGGCCCTCCCGGTATCGGCAAGACGAGCCTGGCCTGCGCCTTCCAGCAGGTGGTGGGCGGGCCGGAGAGCTCGCCGCTGCGCTTCGACTGCAGCGAGCTTCCCGGCCCGCAAGACGCCAAACGCCTGCTCGACGTCGACGAGCCCGACTCGCTCGCCGGCGGCCTCATGTCGCGCCCGGGCGCCGTCGTGCTGTTCGACGAAGTCGACCGCGCCCACCCGCTCGTCCGCGGCCTCCTGTATCAGCTCCTCGAGGGGCGCCTGACGACGCTCGAAGGGCGTCACGTCCCCAGCGCCAACGCCACGGTGATCATGACGACGAACGCCGGCGAGGCCGCCTGGATGCGACCGCTCGCCGGCGAGAAAGAGCGCGACGACGCCCGCGCCGCGACCGTCCACGCCTGTGCGGACATGCTCGGCGCGGCGATCACGTCGCGCGTCACGCGCGTCCTCGTGTTTCCGCCGCTCTCGAACGAGGACGGCCGCTCGATCGTGGAGCTCGAGCTGCAGCGTATCGCGTCGCGTCCCGACCTGCGCGAGCGGCACATCAGCGTGAGCGCGACGCCACGCCTGGTCGAGGCGCTGGCACGGAGCGGCGTCAGCAGCCGTAGCGGGGCCCGCGGTGTGCAGAAGACGGTCTACGTCGCGGTCGCCGTCCCCGTGGCGCAGTTCATCAACGAGCGGCATGTCGCCCGCAGCCGGCTCGTCGTTGACGCCGTCGGCCGCGGCGACGAGCTCGACGGCGTGCGTATCGAGCTGGAGCGCTGGAACTGAGGGCTCTCGCGCGACGTGCGGGGACGACGGAACGGTCCGTGACGGTCTCGTCAGGCACAGCTTCCCCGTCAGCTGCCTGCGGCCGCTCCATAGCACTGAGCCGGCGTCAGCACCCCGGGGAACCGCTCCCGCAGGGCGACGCGTACCTCGTAGCAGAGGTGGCACTCGTCGGCGTAGAGCTCGCACTCGGGCACGTGGCCGTGGGCCTGCGCGAGCGCCCAGGGGCCGCCGGCGAGTATCTCGCGCACGACGGGCTGCGCCGCCGGGTCGTACCGTTCGATGACGGCGGCGAGCCCGTCACGCCAGACGTTCCCCGCGCTGATGCCTTGGCAGATCTGCAGCTCGCCGTCGGGGCCGAGATGGGTGCGGCCGGGCTCGGCGAAGCCCTCGTAGGGGCAGGTGACGCGCGTCTCGGGCGGCCGTGTGGCTAGCGCCGGCGCGAGCTCCACGGCCGCCCTCCCCTTGTGCATCCCCTCGCCGACGTCGCCGAGGCAGAGGCCGGGCACGTCGAGGCGGGCCGTCGCCCCGACCTCGAGGATCATCATCGGCAACCCGAGCTCGTGGGCCGCGGTCGCCGCGTTCTGCAGCCGCGCCTCGTCGGCGTGCTCCACGAAATAGGCGTAGGACGACAGCGACAGGTCGCTGATGCCGAGCTCCTTGAACGGCCGCAGCCAGACGCGCGCGTCCTCGACCGACGTCGCCCAGTAGCAGTTGCTTACGAGCCCCCATTCGAGTCCCCTCTCGCGCGCGTGGGCGGCGGCTTCAAGGACGACCGGGTAGGCGAGCGTCGGCTCGCCACCCTCGAAGTAGACCGTCCCGATCTGGCCGGTCGCCGCCGCCTGGTCGATCGTGTCGCGGAGCTGCGCGATGGTCATCGTCCCTTCGACGTCGGGCGAGCTCCAGACGAAGCAGTGGTCGCACGTGTACGTGCAGCGGTAGGTGACCAGGAAGTGGATGCCGTCGAGCTGCATGCTCATGGACAGAGTGTATGCCTCGCGGCATCATGTGCAATTGGCCAACGTCCTGGCCAATTGGCCATGAGTGGCCGGCGCGGTCCCCCCGCGTCCCGGGTCCCGGGGCGAGACGTCGCGTTTCGGCTGGGTCGCGACGCGCTTCTTGCCCGGCAGCGCCTCAGGTCCGGGCGGCGGTCTGCCGATGACCTCCCCGAGGCACCCGGAAAGGAGAACCATGTCACTGGAAGAGAAGTTGAGCGCCGCCGCCGCCGCGGTCGTGGCGGCGCCCGAGCGCAAGAAGGATGGGCTGCTCGTGCTCGACAAGGTCATCGCCGAGCGCAAGGCGTTCCTGAGCAAGAAGACGCTCGAGTACAAGTGCAAGGCGCGAGTGGACGAGACCGCGCGTACGGTGCGCTTCTGGGAGATGCTCGTCGAGAAGGGCTCGGGGCTCTCGAGCGGAGGCATCGACGACATGTCGCCCGGCTTCGGTTTCAAGAAGGGGACGTACAAGACGGGCGGCAAGGAGCTCTCGGGAGGCATCGAGGAGGCGTCCCGGCTGTTCGGCAAGGACTACACCTACCAGTGGGACTATGCCGCCTTGCGCGGCGCGCTGCGCTCGACAGCCGAGGCCGAGGGCTACGCGTTCGAGACGGTGCTCAACCCGAAGTCGGTCTGAGACACGCGGTCGTGGAGGCACGTTCCGGTCTCCAGGCCACCGTGGCACGCGCGTTGGGGGCCTGTCCCGGTCTCGAGTCGGCCCGTGCCACGCATGCGGGGCGTCCGCTCTCTCGCCCACCTGCGCGGCGTGGGTAGCGAGTGTTCACCGTTTTCGTAGTATGATTGACTCATTGGACTGCCCCGACCTGGAGGACGTCGATGAGACGCCCGCAGTGCCGCATCAATTCTGCGTGCTGCATCGCGCTGTTCTCGACGCTGGCGATCGTCCTGATGATCGTCGGCTTGGCGCTCGCTTGCGTGTGCGCGTGAGCGCCGGCTGAGCGCGGTGGAGTGAGGGACGGCCGGGCGGCGGGCCCTTGGGGCCCGCCGCCCGGCCGTCCGTTCCCGAAGGGCCTCGCGCCCCGGCGCCGGGGCGCGAGCGTTCGGCCAGACTCAGAGCGGCTTCACCGATCGCGTCCGACTGGTCGCGTCCCACGTGTCGGCGTCGCCCTCGTACGTGAGCCGGTAGGTGGTCTTCTGCGTGAGGACGCGCCGGAACGTCAAGGCGCGTGCGATACCGGCGCGCGTGGCGACCTCGCGGACGACGGCCCGGGTCCACGTGCCGCCGGTGCTCTTCCAGAGCGTGACGGTCGCCGTGGAATCGTCGCCGGTCGTCAACGTGCCCTTGATCGTCACTCTCTTGCCCCTGGCGGCACGGGCGATCGGGGTGAGATCGAGGGTGGCGCCGTGCTTCGCCTGCACGCGGAGGCTCGTGGTGCGCTTCGCCGAGCAACTCGCCGGCCGCAGCACGTCGTTCACGAGATCGCTGTCCGAGCACGTCAGTCGCACGCTGTAGCGGCCGGGGGCCGCGTACGTGTGCTGCGCGGCTGACGCGGCGGTCGGCGCGCTCGAGGCCTTGTCGCCGAAGGCCCAGGCGTACGTGTTCGGCGAGGCGTCGCCCCAGGTGGCGAGCGCCGCGGCGTCGAACATCGCCGGCTCGCCGACCACGACGCGCGCCGGTGTGACCGCGAACCCCGGGTCCTCGCCGCGGCGCAACGTGGCCTCTTCGCCGCGGATCATGTCGATGTCCTGGTTGACCTCGGACCAACCGAACCAGTGGCTGTAGTCGGGGTTGATGTGGTAAGCGCCCTTGAACGTGTTCACGTGGTCGTACTTGTACGTGTAGAAGAACCACTGCTCGATCGCCGAGGTCCCCGCGTACAACTGCTGGCCGCCGAGGACGAGCACGAAGCCGTCGTTGACCAGGTTGGGTCCCGGGGTCGCGTACACGGGGTTCGAGGCACGGTTCTCGGGCATCGGGTCGAGCAGGCCGTCGTACCACAGGCCGCGGATCCGCATCACGGGGTCCCAGAGCAGGTCGTCGACGTCCTGCTTGATCTGGTCGGCCTGCTCGAGGTTGTGTGCCGCCCAGCTTGGCGCGTGGCAGTCGTCGCAGATGCCCAGCATCTTGCCGCGCGCGGTCACCCGGGCGTTCTGGGTCATGGTGCGCATCGGCACCGGGAGCGGGGTGCCGGCGAGGCGGGCGCCCTGCGCGACGGTGCCGTACGTCAGGTTGGTCGAGACGTTGTGCGTGAGGGGCCTGCCGGGGCCGTTCTCCTGCTCGGGCTGGTGGCAGGTCACGCACGTGGGCGCGCGCCCCGGGTCTCCGCCCGGCCGCTCCTTCTCGGTGGTGTAAACGACGCCGTGCTTGCTCTTCTCCCACATGTCGATCTGCTCGTGGTCGGGGCCCATGTGGCAGGTGCCGCAGGCGACCGGCTCCATGGCTTCGTCTGCCGAGAAGACGTGTCGTGTATGGCACGAGTCGCACTTGCCGACCGAGCCGTCGTCGTAGACGTAGCCCACGTTGTGGCAGCGCTCGCACATCTCGTAACGCTCCGCCTCGGGCATGACTTGGTAGCGCGCGCCGGCCAGCATGCGGGTCCATCCGAGGGCGTGCTTGTTGACGTAGCCACCGCTCGCGTCCTTGAGCGAGAACTCGGCGTACTGACTCGGGTGGCAGCCCGCACATGTGCCCGCCGAGACGCGACCGTTGTTCGCGAAGATGACCTCGTGATCGGTGCCGTGGCAGTCGACGCAGCCGACAGCGCCGGAGGCGCCCATGGCGCCGGCCTGATACTGGGTGACGATGCCCGGCGAGACGCTGGTGTGGCAGTCGACGCACTGCTGCTGGGTGAACGCCGCCCTGGCGACCCCCGGCGCCCAGATTAGAACGGCGGCGAGCGCAAGGCTTACCGCGAGGACCGGTCTCTTCATCGCAGGACCCCCATGGCGAGTACGGTGATGCTCCATACCATCGTACTCGGCGTCGGTGTCTCTTGACCAGACGCGAGCGGCGGGGGCGGGGCGCACGGGCCGCCCCCCCCCCTCGCGTGCCCCCGGCG
>CAZTMO010000095.1:3050-7361 GCA_964615105.1 uncultured Thermoleophilia bacterium | reverse complement strand
GCCCCTGCCCGCCGTCGTTCGCTCTCCCCGCTTGCGCGTAGACTAGGTGCGCCGTCTCCCGAGAGATCGCCAGGAGGTCTGAGAGGTGTCGCGCAGAGGCTGGGTGCTCTTCATCACCTTGTGCGTGATCTGGGGTATCCCGTACCTCCTGATCCGCGTCGCGGTCGAGGAGTTGTCGGCGCCAGCGCTGGTGTTCTTTCGCACCGCGTCGGCGGCGCTGTTCATGGCGCCGTTCGCGTTCCGCCGCGGCGCCCTCACCGCTGTGCTGGTCGCCTGGCGTTGGGTGGTGGCCTACACGTTCGTCGAGATCGCCGTCCCCTGGCTGCTCCTCTTCCACGCCGAGCAACGCATCTCGAGCTCGCTCGCCGGCCTGCTCGTCGCCGCCGTCCCGCTGATCGCCGTCGTCGGGTACCGCCTCTTCGGCCACGCCGAGCGCCTCGACATGCGGCGCCGCGCCGGCCTCGCGATCGGCTTCGTCGGCGTCGCCGCCCTCGTCGGCATTGACGTCTCGGACAGCGACCCGTTCGCCATCGCCGAGATGTTCGGCGTCGCCTGCTGCTACGCCATGGGGCCGCTGATCATCAGCCGCCGGCTCGCCGGATTGCCCAGCCTCGCCGTCGTCGCCGCCTCGCTCGTGATCACGGCCGTGATCTACACGGCTCCGGCGATGCTCGACCTGCCGGCCTCGGTCTCGGCCGACACGGTCGGGGCGGTCGTCACGCTCTCGCTGGTCTGCACGGTCCTCGCCTTCGTCCTCTTCTTCGACCTTATCCGCGAGGTGGGGCCGGCGCGCTCGACCGTGGTCACGTACATCAACCCGCTGGTGGCGGTGCTGCTGGGGGTCGCGCTGCTCGGCGAGCCCTTCACGACGGGTATCGCCGTGGGCCTGCCCTTGATCCTCGTTGGATCGGTGCTGGGGACGGCGCCGTCGCTGAAGGGAACCGCCGCCGGGCGGGCGGCGTCGGGGGACGAGAACGCCGCACCCCCGGCGGCGTCGTGAGGGAACGAACGGAGGAACGATGACCACAGAGACGACCGGAGACGGAAGCACAAGCGGCGCGCAGGGCTACCCGCGCGTGATCGCAAGAGGCGCGCCGCGCGAGCTGGGCGTGCAGTACGGGCGCGCGGCGCGCGCGCGGATCGCGCGCTCGATCGCGGCCTACACCGACGTCTTCGACCACTGGGCTCACATGACCTGGGCGCAGGTGCGCGAGAAAGCGCTCGTCTACGTACCGCCGATCGAAGCCTACGACGAGCACTGCCTGACGCAGCTCGAGGGCATGGCCGAAGGTGCCGGCCTCGAGTTCGAGGACCTCCTCGCGCTGAACCTGCGGAGCGAGGTCATGTTCGGCGGGACCCTGTCGACGGGGACGGGCGTCCGCCGCCCGCCGGCCGAGTGCACCTCCGTCGTCGCTCTGCCCGAGGCGAGCGACGACGGCCACACCCTGCTCGCCCAGAACTGGGACTGGCTCATCCACACGCGCGACACGACGGTCGTCCTCGAGGCACACCCTGACGACGGGCCCGCCTACGTCACCGTCGTCGAGGCGGGCCTGCTCGCCAAGACCGGGATGAACGCGAACGGCGTCGGCGTCGCCACCAACACCATCATCAGCGACCTCGACGCCGGCGAACCCGGCGTGCCGTACCACGTCATCCTGCGCTCGCTGCTCGCCTCCGCGACCATGACCGACGCCTTCACCCGTCTGTACAGGGCGACGAGGTGTTCCTCGGCGAACTACCTCGTCGCCTCCGGCGACGGCCTCGCCATGGACGCCGAGTGCATGCCCGGCGGTCCTCAGAACGTCCTCGCCGATCCGCCGAAGGACGGCGTGCTCGTGCACGCCAACCACTTCGTCTCGCCGCGGTTCAGGGCCGGCGACGCGGGCCTGCCGACCATGCCCGACAGCCTCTTCCGTCACGCGCGGCTCGCGTCATTGCTCAGGCCGGGTGACGGTCCCGTCAGCCGGGACCGGCTTCAGGCCGCGTTCCAGGACCACGCCGGGCACCCGTTCGGCGTGTGTACGCACGAGGACGAGAGCGCCGTGTACGTCGACCAGTACGCGACCATCGCCTCACTCGTCATGGACCTGACCGGGCGCCGGATGTGGCTCGCCTCGGGCAACCCGTGCGCGGCCCCGTACCTCGAGCTGGACGTGCCCTGGAAGACGCGGCCGGCCGGCTGAGACACGTCCTCCGGCCGGCCGCGTGACCGCAGCTATGCCACAGCGGCGGCCGTCGTCCGTGCGACCCAATCGCGGGTCTCGGCGACCTGGTTGAACGTGAACAGGTGGGCCCCGGCGATGCCGAGGGTCTCGTCGTCGCGATGCGCCGCAACGGCCTCGGCGAGCGGCGTGGGGTCGTAGCGTCGCGTGCGTGCCAGCGTGAGCATCTCCCGCCCGTGTTTGCGCAGGTAGCGCAGCGACGCGCCGACGCCGCTCTTCAGCGAGATCTCGGCGAGCCTGCGACGCTCGACCACGCCGGGAAGCCCGACGACCACCGGGAGCTCGATGCCGCTGTCGCGCAGGCCCCGGATCCAGCGGGCAAGCGCCCCGGCGTCGAAGCAGAGCTGCGTGACGATGAGATCGACGTGAGGCTGCTTGCGGCGCAACGCCTCGAGCAGTATGTCGTCGGCGACGAGCGGATGACCCTCGGGGTAGCCGCCCACGCCGACGCGCACGAACGGGTGGTCGACGTCGGCGAGGTCGTCGAGCAGCTCGGCCGCGGAGGCGTAGCTGCCCGCGGCCGGCATGGCGTCGCCGCCGATGACGAACACCTCGGCGATACCCGCATCGGCGTAGCGCGCGACCAGCCTCTCGAGCTCGCCGCGGCCGGCGATCATCCGCGCGGCCACGTGCGGCACCACCTCGAAGCCTCGCCGTGCGAACTCTTCCGCGACCTCGACCGTGCGCCACGTGCCTTGCGCCGGTGACGCCGTCACGGTCACGGTCGCCCCGGGGGACAGAGCCGCGACCCTCTCCTCGATACCGCGCACCGGGATGACCTCGTAACGCGGACGGTCAAGCAATCTGGCGAGCTCGGCGCGGGCCGACCCACGCTGACGAGGACGATCACGGACTGTGGCCACAAGCGCTCCCGGTCAAATCCGACTGTTTCACTCTTGTATATACCCGCTGTGGCGCGGCTCCGCGCACCGGTCGCTCCCGTCCTCTTACGCCTTGAGGTGGCGGTCGAACCAGTCGAGCACGACGTGGAAGCGCATGACCCGGTGGGCGGGGCTTCCGGACCGGCTCAGCTCGTGCGACTCGGCGGGGAAGCGGACCATCTCGACGGGGCGCTTGAGCAGGCGCAGCGTGACGAAGAGATGCTCGCCCTGCTCGATCGGGCAGCGCAGGTCGTTCTCGGAGTGCAGGATCAGCAGCGGGGTGTGGATGTTCCCGGCGTACGTCGCCGGCGAGAGACGCAGGTAGGCCGCGACGTCCTCATGGAGGAACGTCCCCATGTAGCCCTTGAAGTCCCAGCCGAAGTCGCTGGACCCCCACTCCGAGACGAACTGGTTCACAGAACGCTCCGAGACCGCCGCCTTGAAGCGGTCGGTGTGACCGACGATCCAGGAGGTCATGTAACCGCCGTAGGAGCCGCCGATTACGCCGAGCCGCTCGCCGTCGACGAAGTCGAATCGGCGAGCGGCCTCTTCGATGACGGCCATGCAGTCGTCGTAGTCGACGGAGCCCCAACCCGGGCCCGGGTCGTCCGGGCGGCCGCTGCCCGACCCGCGGATCGCCCGGGCCCACCCCTCCGAGTAGCCCGACGACCCGCGCGGGTTACAGAACACGACGGCGTAGCCGGCGCCGGCGTACACCTGGAACTCGTCGAAGAAACCGACGCCGTACTGGCCGTACGGCCCGCCGTGGATGCTGAGCAGAGTCGGATACCTGCGGCCCTGCTCGTACCCCGCGGGCCTCATGACCCACGCCTCGACCTCGCTGCCGTCGGCCGAGAGCGCGGTGAAGCGCTCGAGCGGAGAGAGCTCGCAGCCGGCGGCGAACGCGGCACCGACCTCGGTGAGGCGACGCTCGCCGGCGTGCATCCAGTCGGCGCACGTCCCGCCACCGTGCGCCTCGACACCGTGCGCCTCGCCACCGTGCGCCCCATCGTCATCCGCTCCGTCGGAATGCGCCCCGCCGTCACTCGTCCTGCCGGCGCCGGCGCCCGCGGGACGCGCGGCGACGAAGAGCTCGTCGAGGCCCGTCGCCTCGCTCGCGGCGAAGACGAGGCGGCCGGCGGCGACGTCAAAGCCCGACACGTGGCGTTCGCCGCCCACGGCCAGGACCGGTGTGCCGGCGCCGT
>CAZTMO010000095.1:0-2950 GCA_964615105.1 uncultured Thermoleophilia bacterium | reverse complement strand
AAGCCCGACACGTGGCGTTCGCCGCCCACGGCCAGGACCGGTGTGCCGGCGCCGTCGGCCGCCACCCGGTAAACATGGGTCGCGCCGTGGTCTTCGACCGTGAATACGATGTCGTCCCCATCCCACGCCGGCGGCCGTGACGACGGGTACGGCTCGCAGTTGCGGTCGAGCCCTTCGGTGAGCAAGCGGACCTCGCCGTCGCCGGCGTCGACGACGGCGATCTGCGTGTGCCGCGGGTCGTCCCACACGCCGGGGATGCGCGTCGCGGCGAGCTTCGCCCCGTCCGGTGACCAGGCGACGCGGGTGAACGCGCCGCCGCCGTGGGTGAGCCGCCGCGGCTCGCCGCCCGCCGCCGGCACGAGATACACGTCGCTGACCGGCTCGAGGTCCCAGTCCGGATGCCGCGCCGAGACGAAGGCGATGGTGGCGCCGTCCGGCGACCAGGACGGCGCCACATCCTCGTAGTCGCCGAAGGTCAGTTGCACCGGCTCGGCCGAACCGTCCGCCGGCACCGTGAACAGGTGCTGCGGCCTGTCGGCCGTCCAGCCCACGTCGTCGAGCTTGTACTGCAGGCGCGTGAAGCGACGCGGCTTACGTTTCTTCTCGTCCTTCTCGTCGTACGCCGCGTCGGGCACGCGCGTGACGAAGACGAGCGTGGCGCCGTCCGGCGACCACGACACCTGCGTCACGTCCTCCCTGAGACTCGTCAGCTTGCGCGCCTCGCCGCCGCCGACCGGCACCACGTAGAGCTGCGCCGTGTCGCCGTCGCGATCGGACGTGAACGCGAGCAGGGAACCGTCCGGCGACCACCGCGGCTCGGCGTCGCGCTTCTTCCCCGCCGTGAACCGCCGCGGCGGCGTCGAGCCGTCGACCGCCGCGAGCCAGATCGTGCTGCGATACGCGTTCGCCTTCTCGTCGATGCTCCAGACGACGTAGGCCACCGTCGCGCCATCAGGCGAGAGGCGTGGGTCGGCGACACCGGTCAACTCGTGGACGTCCTCAGGAGCCATGCCCCCCATGCGGTCCTCCCTCTCCGTGAACGCCGCAGCGGAACGGCCGCGGCGCCGCGATTGTACGTCACGAGCGCCGTGGGGCGGATGCCGGAGATGCGGCGCTCAGCAGCCGGCTGAGCAGTCGAGGACCGTGCGCACGGCCTTGCCAGTCGCGAGGTCGTCGAACGCCTGCGCGGCCTCGGCGAGCGGCCGCCGTCCGGTGATCAGCTTGTCGACGGCGAGATCGCCGCGCATGTAGGCGTCGACCAGCGCCGGGAAGTCCCGCCGCGGGTCGGTGCTCCCGTAGTTCGAACCCACGATGTGGTGCTCGTAGCAGCTCACTGACAGCGGGTCGAAGCGGGCGGCGGTGCCGGACGGCGGCTGGCCGACGATGACCGCCGTGCCGTACGTGTCGAGCATCGCCGCCGCCTGCTCTGCCGTGTCCCCCCGCCCGGCGCACTCGAACGCGTAGTCAGCGCCGCCGCACAGCTCACGGATGGAGGCGACCGGGTCGGCGGCCCGCGCGTCGAGGACGGCCGTCGCGCCGAGCTCGCGGGCGAGATCGAGCTTCCATGCGTCGACGTCGACGGCGACGATCGTGCCGGCGCCGACCGACACCGCGCCCTGGACCGCGGAGAGGCCGACGGCACCCAAGCCGAGCACGACCACGCGCGCCCCAGCCTCTACACGGGCCGTATTGCGTACCGCGCCCACTCCGGTCGCCACGGCACAACCGACGATGCAGACGGTGTCCAGCGGGGCGTCCGTGCGTATCTTCACGGCCCCCCTCGCAGGGACGACCGCCTCCTCAGCGAACACGGCCGCGGCCAGATAGTGGTGGACCGGCTCGCCGTCCGGCCGTCGCAGCCTGGTGGTCCCGTCGAGCAGGCTGTCCGTCTCCATGGCATCGAGCGCCGCCTCGCAGAGCCAGGGACGGCCCACGCCGCACTGCCGGCAACTCCCGCACGACGGCATCCACGAGAGGATGACGTGGTCGCCCACAGCGAGGTCCGCGACCCCCTCCCCAACCTCCACCACGACGCCCGCCCCCTCGTGCCCGAGCACGATGGGCGTATGGTGCGCCCATCCGCCCTCGAGCACGTGCAGGTCGCTGTGGCAGACGCCGGCTGCGGTCAGCCGGACGCGCACCTCGCCCGCCCGCGGCGTCTCAAGCTCAAGCTCCTCGAGCCGCAGGGGCTCGCCGACCCCATTGAACACGACGGCCTTCATGCTTCCTCCTCGCGCCGGATGATGGACGCGTACGGATGGCCGAAGCTTCATCACGTCGCGCCCGTGATGACACCGTCCCACCGGGACGTCGTGCCGAGTCACCTGACGAAGTCGTGATCGACCATGCCTCTTCGCGCATCTGCTTCAGGCCCTGCGCCGATCAGCATCCCGGTCGAGCATGGTCCTCGCACCAGATCAAGGGGCGCCAGGAGCGTATCAAGGATCCTGGCGTCGAGGCTCGGATGTCCGCGCCGCAGGCGTTCGAGTTCTGCCGCTTCGCATCCCGACCGCCGCGACTGGGGTCGTATGCGATTCCGGCAAGAGCGGGTCGCCGAGAAGGCCGCGCCGGCGTCGCATCCCTTCGCGGGTATACTGCGGGGGATGCCCACCGTCGCCGCCGAGCTGCTGCCGCTCATCCGCCACATCGTGGGCGGCGATCCGCCGCTGCGCATGCGCTTCTGGGACGGAAGTGAGCTCGGCCCCGCGACGGCCGCCGACGCCACCCTCGTCTTCAGCTCGCCGAACGTCGTGCGCCGGCTACTCTGGCAGCCCGGCGAACTTGGCCTGGCGCGCGCCTACATCGCCGGCGAGGTCGACGTCGAGGGCGACGTCTACGCGCTGTTCCGGCTGCAAGGCCTCCTCTCGTCGGCCGCGCGCCCGAGCGGGTGGAGGGCGCGCCTCGGGGGCGCGCGCCTGCTGCTCGCGGCGGCGCGCGCCACCGGCGCGCT
>CAZTMO010000094.1:4978-7413 GCA_964615105.1 uncultured Thermoleophilia bacterium | reverse complement strand
CCGGTCGTTCGTGAGGATATGGTCGAGCAGCACAGCCGCCTCCGCACATGGCCGACGCCCCGCCGGGCGCCGCCCGCCGGGGTGCCGCGATTGTACCCGCCCGCCCCGCGGCCCGTTCCGCCGCCCCGGCGCCGCCCCGAGACCGTCGGCCCCGGCAGTGCATGCCTGGGCGTCGGGCGTTCGTCACCCCCGACCGATACAATGGTCACGCATGGCGCCAGATCACACAGACGCAGCCGTCCTCGAGCCCCGCCAGGCGGCCCCCTCTTTCGTCGCCGCCGCAGGCACGCCCCCGCTGCCGTGGTCGTCCGTGGTGGTCGCCCTCCTCTGCGTGTCCTTCGCCCTCCTCCTGCCGCTGTCGCTCGCGCCTCCGCGCGCGCACGCCTGGGCAAACGGCGGCGACTTCGGTAACGGGTTCGGCACCCACGACTGGATCCTCTTCGAGGCCGACCGCCTCGCCGAGAAGCGGGGTTGTCACTGGCTGCGGCTGGGCGTCGCCCTGCGCGCCACCGACGACCCCGACACGAAGCTTGCGGACACCTATCACCACGTCTACGACGTCTGGGGCGACCAGCACTACGGCGACGCCCCCGACCATGTGCAGGAGCTCTTCGTCAGAGCCGTCCGACAGCTCAAGGCCGGCAAGACGCGCCGCGCGAGCCGGACCTTCGGCCTCCTTTCGCACTACTACGCCGACATCTGCAACCCCACGCACACCGACAGCAGCGCCCGTGAGGCGGGCATGCACGCGCGTCACGAGTCGGCGACGAACACGCGGACGGATGCGAAAGGCGAGAACCGCGCCTGGATACGCTTCGACGGCATCCAGGTGCGCGGCGGCGCACGGGCGCCGGCGAAGCGCGCCGCCGCGTTCGCGCACCGGTACTATTGGAAGCTCGTGCGCGTCTACAACGCGAAGGGCTGGTGCCCGACGACGAAGGCGATCACGAAGAAGGGACTGAACCGCGCCGTGAACGATCTTGCCGACCTCCTCGTCAGCGTGCGCGAGGCAGCGCGGTGAGGGCGCGCCCCAGCATACGCTCAGGCGTGGCGAGGGCGCACCCCGTCACGCGCGGCGTGTCTGGCGCGCGCCCCCCGGCGCGTGGCGGCGCAAGGCGCGAGGCGGTCGCAGGCAGGCCTCGCGCGTGCGGCGGCGAAGGAGCTCGGATGCCGCTGCGACGCGTCACGCTCACGCTCGTCCTCACCTGCGCGCTGCTCGTGCCGGCGTGGGCCGGCGCCACGGCGCCGGCCCACGCCGGCATCGGGACGCGCATCGACCGGATCCTCGCCGCCAACGGCTTCGACGGCTCGCACACCGCCGTCTCGGTCTGGACCGACGGCGCGAAACGGGCCTCTTACGCGCGACACACCACCACGCTGCTCGTGCCGGCGTCAAACATGAAGCTCGTGACCGCGACCGCCGCGCTCTTCCGCTGGGGACCGGACCACCGCTTCAAGACCGAGCTCTACCTGCCCGCCGCCTACGCGACGCAGCCCTATGCGATCGGCGTCGTCCGCGGCGACATCTACCTCAAGGGCTACGGCGATCCCAGCCTGTCGATGCCCGCGTTCCAGAAGAAGCGCCTGCACATCACGACATCGTCCGTCGTCAGCTTCGTCGACCACCTCAAGGCGCTCGGCGTCACCGAGATCCGTGGTCGGGTGATCGGGGACGACACCTGGTTCGACGGCAAACGCACGGTGTCGACCTGGAAGGCGGGGCTCAAGGACTACTGCGGGCCGCTGTCGGCGCTCTCCGTCAACGAGGGGCTCCTCGACGGCGAGCGCGTCGCCGACCCGGCGCGCTACGCGGCGCGCCGGCTGCGCGACGCGCTCAAGGCCGCAGGCATCAAGGTCACCGGCAAGGCGCGCCGCGGCGTCGTTCCCGCAGGCGCCCACCTCTCGGTCACCGTCGTCTCGGCGAAGCTCAAGACCCTCCTCAAGCCGCTCTGCAAAGACAGCGACAACTTCTTCGCCGAGATGCTCCTCAAAGGGCTGGGCAAGGACTTCCGCTCCGCCGGCACGACCGAGGCCGGCCTGCGCGTCTCGCGCGCCACGCTCCGCGCCCTCGGCGTCGGCGACGACACGTTCCGCCTCGCCGACGGCTCCGGCCTGAGCTACAAGAACCGGCTCTCCGCGGCCGGCATCGCCAAGCTCCTGCGCGTCATGACGGGGCGCGCCGACTACCTGCACTTCTGGCGCTCGCTCGCGATCGCCGGCCGCGACGGCACGCTGCGCGAGCGTATGCGCGACACCGCGGCCGAGGCCAACTTCCGCGGCAAGACAGGGCACCTGAACATCGCCAGCAACCTCGCGGGGTACGTCACCAGCGCGGCCGGACGTCGCGTCGTGGTCGTCATGCTCATGAACGGCGACGCGCTCGACTGGACGCGCGCGAACCGCGCCCAGGACCGCATCGCCGTGGCCCTGGCGAA
>CAZTMO010000094.1:0-4878 GCA_964615105.1 uncultured Thermoleophilia bacterium | reverse complement strand
CCGAGCTCGACCCACAGCTCGACGGCGTCGGCCGCGCGGCGCACGAGCCCCTCGACCTCGGCCCTGCCCTCGGCGAAACGCGATGTCACGTAGTCGGCGACGACGTCCGGGTCGTAGCTCGCCGGCCGGTCGACGCCGACGCGCAGACGGTGGTAGTCGGCGCCGATCAGCCCGCTGACGCTCTTGAGGCCGTTGTGACCGCCGGACCCGCCGCCCGGCGCAAGCCGCAGTCTCCCGAACGGAAGGTCGATGTGGTCGTGGACCACCAGCAGCCGGTCAAGCGGCAGCTTGAGGGCGCGCAAAGCCGCGGCCACGCTGCGACCGGAGTCGTTCATCCACGTGGTCGGCTGAAGAAGGCCGACGTCGTGACCGGAGATGCGGCCGGCGGCGAAGCGGCCCTCGTAGCCGCGCTTCGCCCGCGGGAAGCCGTGGCGACGGGCCAGCTCGCGGACGACGAGATGGCCGACGTTGTGGCGCGTGCGCTCGTACGCAGGGCCGGGATTGCCGAGACCGACCACGAGGAGCTCGCAGGACGGGTCTGGCTGGCGACGGAGAGCCATGGGGCCGAACAGGGGCGTGGAGCGTACGAGGCGGAGGAAAGAGGCGCGGGGCCGGCCGGCGTGTGCCGGGCCGGCCCCGCACCCACACTCACTCGGCCTCTTCTTCCTTGCGCTTCGAGATGATCTCGGGCTCGGCGGCCGCTTCCTCGACGGCCTCCTCCGCGCCCTCCTCGACCTCTTCTTCGATCTCGGCCTTGCGCGGCACCAGGACCGAGCACAGCACCGTGTCGGGCTCGTCGAGGATCTCGAGCCCTTCCGGGACCTGCAGGTCGGCCACGTGACCGGCGTCGCCGAGGCCGAGGTCGGTGATGTCGAGCACGAGGTGCTCGGGAATGCTGGTGACGACTCCCTTGACGGTCACCTCGCGCGTCACCTCGTCGAGCATGCCGCCCATCTTCACGCCCTTGGACGTGCCCTCGAAGCGCACCGCGACCTTGCTCTCGATGACCTCGTCGAGGCGCACCTCCTCGAGGTCGATGTGCGTGACCGTGTGCTTGACGCGGTCGAGCTCCATCTCTTTGACGATGGCGCGGTGGACCTTCTTCTGGTCCTCGAAGACGACTTCGAGGACGGCGTGCGTGCCGGCGCCGGTCGAGAGCGCCGCGCGCAGCGCGGCCGGCTCGACCGACAACAGCGTCGCGGGCTTGCCGTACCCGTACAGCACGCCCGGGATGTGACCCTCGCGTCGCAGCCTGCGGGCGCCGCGGCTGCCGGACGCCTCGCGATGCTGCACGACGAGCTTGACTTTGTCCATGGCGGTCTCCTGCTAAAAGAGCTGGTTCTCGCCGGCGAACAGCTCGCTCACCGACTTGTCTTCGAACACGTTCCTGATCGTCGCCGCCAGGGTGTCGGCGACGCTGAGGACCTTGATCTTCTCGTCGGCCTCGTTGAGGTCGATGTGGAGGGTGTCGGTGACGACGACCTCCTTGACCGGCGAGGCGGCGATGCGCTCGCACGCCGGCGGGCTGAAGATGCCGTGCGTCGCGGCGACGTAGACCTCGCGCGCGCCGCGGTCGTAGAGCGTCTCGATCGCGTTGGCGATCGAGCCCGCCGTGTCGATCATGTCGTCGACGACGATCGCGACCTTGCCGTCGACGTCGCCGATGAAGTGCATGGTCTCGGCACGGTTGTGCTCGGGGCGCATCTTGGTGAGCACGGCGAGGCCGGCGCCCGGAAGGCGGTTGATGAAGCGCTTCGCCAGCTTGACGCCGCCGGCGTCGGCCGAGACGGCGACGAGCTCCTCCGGCGCGAAACCCTTGAAGCCGAAGTAGTCGGCCAGCATGGGCACCGCCGTCATGTGGTCGACCGGGATCTCGAAGAACCCCTGGATCTGCCCCTGGTGCAGGTCCATGGTGAGGACGCGGTCGGCGCCCGCCGCCTCGAGCAAGGTCGCCATGAGGCGCGCCGTGATCGGCTCGCGGGCGGCGCTCTTCTTGTCCTGACGGGAGTACGGGTAGTACGGGGTCACCGCGGTGACACGACGCGCCGAAGCCAGCTTGGCGGCCTGGATCATGATGAGCAGCTCCATGACCTCGTCGTTCAGCCGGTCGGACGGCGACTGCACGATGAAGAGGTCGGCGCCGCGGATGTTCTCTTCGTAGCGCGCGTAGATCTCGCCGTTCGCGAAGGTCTTGAGCAGCACCTCGCCGAGCGTGACGTCCAGCTTCTCGGCGATCTTCTCTGCGAGCGTCGGGTTGCTGCGCCCCGCGACCAGCATGAGCCGCTTCTGGGTGGTGATGACGCAGCAGGAAGAATCGGCCACAGGTCTCCCTTTCGTGACGTTGCGGGACCGGACGGTGAGTGTACCAGAGGCGACGGCAGCGGGCCGCGCGGCGGCGCTCAGGAGCCCTCGTCGCGCCCGCCCGTCGGGCGGGCGGCGCGGCGCTCGGCGTAGCCCGGCAGGTTCTGCTGCCGGGTCCGGGCCACGCCGAGCGCCCCCGCCGGCACGTCTTCTGTGATCACCGAGCCGGCGGCGGTGAAGGCGCCGTCGCCGACGGTGACCGGCGCCACGAACGTCGTGTCGCTGCCGGTGCGCACACCGCTGCCGATCGTCGTCGGATGCTTCTCGACGCCGTCGTAGTTGGCCGTGATGTTGCCGGCGGCGATGTTGCTGTCGCGCCCGACGACGGCGTCGCCGATATAACTCAGGTGCGGCACCCTGCTGCCCTCGCCGATGCGGCTGTTCTTGATCTCGACGAAGGTGCCGGCGCGAGCCCCCTCGGCGAGGACGGTGTTGGGCCGGATGTGGGCGAACGGGCCGACGGAGCAGCCCGAACCGATCACGCAGTCGAGCAGGTGCGAGCGCACGACGCGGGCGCGGTCGCCGACGAAGGCGTTGCTGAGGTACGACCCGGGGCCGATCTCACAGGCCGCGCCGATCGTCGTGCGCCCGAGGAGGTGCGTGTCGGCGAGCACGACGCTGTCGCGGCCGACCTCCACTCCCCAGTCGACGTACGTCGTGCCAGGGTCCTCGATCGTCACCCCGGCGAGCATGAGGCGCTCGAGCAGGCGACGGCGCATGACGGCGTTGACGTCGGCCAGCTCGACCCGTGAGTTGATCGCCAACATGACTTCCGGGTCGGGTGCGACGACACCGGTCACGGGCACGCCGTCGCCGATCACGAGGTGAAGCGCGTCGGTCAGGTACAGCTCGCCCTGGACGTTGTCGGGCCTGAGGCGCGGCAGGACGGCGCGGAGCAGAGCCGCGTCGAGCACGTAGAAACCGGTGTTGACCTCGGCGAGCGCGAGCTCGGCGGCCGTGGCGTCGCGCGCCTCGACGATGCGTTCGACCCCGCCGCCGGCATCGCGGACCACGCGCCCGTAGTGGCCGGGCTCGTCGAGCACGGCCGTGGCCACCGTGGCGCGCGACGCCGCCGCCCGGTGCGCTTCGACGAGAGCGGCGACGAACGCGCCGTCGACGAGCGGCGCGTCGCCCATGAGGACGACGACGTCGCCGTCGAAGCCGGCCAACAGCTCGACCCCGGCGCGCACGGCGTCGCCGGTGCCGCGGCGCTCGGCCTGGATCGCGCGCTCGCAGCCGGAGGGCAGGATCTCCGCGATGGCGTCCTGGTCGGGACCCGTCACCACGACGAGGCGCTCCGGCGAGAGGCTCAGCGCGGCGTCGATGACGTACGCGAGCATCGGCCGGCCGCAGACCTCGTGCAGGACCTTGGGCACGTCCGACTTCATCCGCGTGCCCAGTCCGGCGGCCAGGATCACGACGGCCAGCGGCCGGCCTTCCTTGCTCGCCTTGTCGTTCATCCGTTCATCCGTGTCGGTCGTTGACGCCCGCGCGGGGCCGGCGGCGGTGGCTGGGGCGGGAGGATTCGAACCTCCGGATGCCGGGACCAAAACCCGGTGCCTTACCACTTGGCTACGCCCCACCGTGGCCCGCCGGCGGCCGGAGGCCGCCTCGCGGGCGGCAGGTGATTGTACCATCACGCCGCCGTCAGGCCACGGCCACACGCTCGTCGAAGACGACGCCGGCCGACGCGGCGAGCTCCTCAAGGATCGGCCCGTACACGGCCGGCGACACCGGGATGAGCACGCCGCGCTCGGCGATGTGCCCGTCGAGGACCATCGCCGCGGCGATCGCCGCCGGCAGCCCGACCGTCCGCGCGATCGCCGAATCGCCGCCGGGCTCGCCGTAGCTGACCAGCGTCGACGTCACCAGCTCGCGCGTCCCCGATGGATACTCGCCGACGATCTCGTGCTGCATGACGCAGAGGTCGCGCTCGCCCTCTTCGAGCGGCATCATCCTCAGCATCCGTGAGGCGAGAGCATCCAGCGGCGAGCGCGTGGGCAGTTCGTCCCACGGGATCGGCTCGTCGGCGAAGAGGCCCAGCCAGCCCAAGCGCCGGATCGCGTCCGACGCCGGGTCGACGTCGAGGGCGGCGGCGACCTGGGCGGCGAGGTCGCCGCCGCCCGGCACCTGCGCCTGCGCGGCGGCCAGCGCCGCGTACGTCGCCGGCGGCTCCTTCAGGTCATCGAGGTCGAAGTACCCGAGGCCGGCGAGCTTCTGCATCGTGAAGCTCCACCCCGGGTAGCGCAGCGTGGCGCGGAACATGTCGCGCACCCCGTCGAGGCCGTAGGTCTCGATGTACGGGATCGAGTCGCGGTTGAAGTAGGCCTCGAACTCGCCGAAGCCCTTGACGTCGACCAGCCAGTGGCGCGAGAAGAGGCGCTCACCCGGCAGGGTCTTCTGCTCCCCGTCCTCGAGGTAGCGGGCGCTGTTGCGCCCGGCGAGGATCACTCCCCTGGGGCTCCACGAGAACTTGTAGCCCCAGGGATTGGTGTCGGCCTCGGGCGCCGGCAGCGC
>CAZTMO010000093.1:0-7465 GCA_964615105.1 uncultured Thermoleophilia bacterium | reverse complement strand
CCATCGGTGACGTGGACTTCCTGATCGATGCGTCGGGCGCCGCGGCGCTGCACGCGGCGCTGCTCGATGCCGGATACGAGGTGCTGCACCGCTCCGGAGACGTCGCGAACTACCGCCCGGGCGGCAGCAGCGCGGCGGGAGTCGACGTCCTCTACGCGCATCGCGCGCCGACGATTGCGATGCTCGACCGCGCGAAGACTCCCGACGGCTCGATCGGGGTTCCGGTGGTCGATGCGGAGGGTCTGATCGGGCTCAAGCTGCAGGCGCTCGTCAACGACCCGCGCCGACGGCGTCAGGACGAGGCCGACATCGTGCAGCTGCTGCGGAGCAACCTGCCGACGCTGAATCTTTCTTTGCTCGAGGAGTACTTCGCGCTATTCGACGAGCAGGATGCCCTCGCGCGATTCCTCGACGAAGCACGGCAAGGCGGCGGCTGAGCCGGTGTCCGGCGGCGGACCGTCGCAGCGTGACCTGCGACCCGACGCGCCGGTGCGCACGCTCGAGGAGTTCATCGCGTTTCTCGAAGCGGTCGAGCAGGTCGTCGGCCGCGACGAGCGTCCGCGTGGCCCGACGGTCGGCGGTTGCTTCCTGCTCTGGGCGCCGCGCTCCGGCGCCGCCCCCCGGCGCTTCACTCCTCGGGCCCCGGCGTCTCGAGCCCGTGCCCGGTCTTCGCCGACAACACGTAGAGCCGCTCGGCCAGGACGCCGTCGCCGATGCGGCCGGGCAGCACGCCGTTCGGACGAGCGGCGTAGCGCCCGGCAAGCTCGACGGGCAGTCCGTACGAGAAGTCGACGACACGCAGCCGGGCCTTCGCGCCGGCGGCGAAGCGCAACGTGATCACGTAGCCGCGGCGCGGCGCGGCGTAGTAGTCGAACGACCAGCGCACGGGGGTGCCGTCGAGGATCGTCGTGTCGCGGTGCGAAACGGGCTGGCCGTCGAGCCAGGCGCTGAGGGGTCCGACGACGGACTCGACGACCAGTGAGACCACCGGCGCGCCGCGCGCCGAGGAGACGCGCAGCCGAACGGTGCGCATGCCCTGGACGGCCTCGTCGCTGAGGACGGTGAGCTTCGGCAAGGCGAGGCCGGTCGCCGGCGCCTCGGCGACCGTCGTGAGCCTCGACCCGAGCTGAGGGAAGTAGCTCGGCGTGATGGGACCGCGACGCACGCCGCCGAAGAAGCCCTCTGTCCACGGGTCGAGGCGGTCGACGGTCTGCCACCGCGATCGCCCGTCCCCTCCCACCCGGTAGAAGACGCTGTCGAAGCGCGGGTGCGTGGCGTCGTAGGCGACCGCCGAGCCGGCGATCGCGAGGACGGCGATGCCGGCGACGGCGAGGACGACCGGCAGGGCGCGTCCCAGGGCGCGACGGACGATCTCGAGCGGCAGCACGAGCAGACCGCAGGTGAACCAGACGGCGATCACGGTGAGGGTCTGCTTGAGCCCCGCCGACGCCAGCAGCATGGACGTCGCGGAGCTCATGAACACCACCGCCGGGACGCCGGCGAGAACGACCACCGCGGCCCCGCCGAAGGTCGCGAAGGCCCGCTCGCCGAGCAGAAGGGCGACCAGGAGCCCCACGGCGCCGGCGAGGAGCGGCCACGTCAGCAGATAGGCGACGCCGGGCACGAGCGCCGCCACGACGACCGCCCCGGCGGCCCACCACACCTGCGCGGCGGCGGCGAGGTCCCAGGCCGAGAGGCGACGGAGCAGGCCGCTGTAGGCGGCCGTCACCGTCGCCGCCGCCAGCAACACGAGCCCGATGCGGTAGCTCTCGCTGATCACCACACCGGTGTCGGTCCACGTGTGCTCCTCGTACGCGGTGCGGTACATGGCCCAGACGAGCGCCATGACGAGCATCGCGACGCAGAGCGCGAGGGGGATCGCCGCCAAGCTCAAAGCGAAGCCGCGCAGGCTCAGACGCCGGCGGCGCCACGCGACGACGTGCGCCGCCGCGACGAGGCCGACGGCGAGCGCGACGAGCGGCCACACCAGCCCGCCGGGGTACGCGACCGCGAGCCCGGCCACCACGTCGAAGACGACGACGTCCGCCCGTCGGAGCGCGCGCAGGTCGACGCGCGCGAGATGTCGCGTGACCGCGAGCAACGTGTCGCCCTGTTGCTGGACGACCTTCGCGTCGACGTGCGCCACGCTATCGTTCCCCGTGTGGTTGTACGCCGGTCCGTCCAGCGAGCCGAAGCTCATCCCCGGCACGCCGACGACGACGAAGGGCTGGAAGTCGCTGACGATGTCCGTGCGCCGCGAGACCTCGTACATGAGGGACGACGTGAACGGCCGGTCGACGGCGGCGAGCAGCTCGCGCACGAGCCGGCCGTTCTCGGGGGTCGTCTGGTACATGAGCAGAGGGGACGACGTCCCGGGGCTGTCGACGTTCAGGACGACCCCGGTACGGTAGGCGTACGGGTGCTCGAGGAGGAAGGCGTGAGCGCCGAGCATGCCCTTCTCCTCGCCGTCGGTGAACAGGAAGACGACGTCGTTGCGCAGCGGCCCGGCGGCGCGGAGCGCGCGCGCCGTCTCGAGCAGGGCGACGACACCCGTACCGTCGTCGGCGGCACCGGGCGAGACGGGGACCGAGTCATAGTGAGCGACCAGCAGGACTGAGCGCCCCCCGCCGACGCCGGGCAGGCGGGCGACGACGTTGTGCACCGTGCCGCCGACGCGGTCGTTGCGCGCCGACGCGACCTCGGCGGCCTGCACCTCGGGGACTAGGCCGATGCGCACCAGCTCGGCGACGATCACGCGGCGCGCGGCAGTCGCCGCCGGCGAGCCGATAGGACGTGGCCTGGCGGCGATGCGCTCGAGCAGGTCCATGGCGCGCCCGGCCGAGAACTCGGCCGCCGGCGCGTCCGCCGACCGCGGTCGCGACACGCCGAGCGACCACGCCCCGGCCACCGCGGCGGCGGTCAGGACGACGACCGCGACGACCGCGATCGCACGGCGTCTCATCGCTTCTCGCCCGGATCGGTCCGCGCCCTCATGCCCGGTCCTCCCCGTCACGCCCGATGCGCCCGGTCGTGCCCGGCCGCGCGCCCATTCCTCGTCCCCGCCGCCATGCTCGTTCCTCGCCGTCGTGTCCGGCCTGCAGCGAGCGGGGCGATCACTCGGTCGCCCTCGTCATCTCACTCCCCGGCCGCGCGCCCAGGCGGTAGGTGCAGACGACGACGGTGGCGTCTCCCCGGCCTCCGGGGACGAAGCCCTGCGGCCGCGCACCGACCACGGCGCGCGCGGCCGCCGAAAGGCCGTAGCTCATCTCCACGACCCTGAGACGCAGGGTGACCCCCGGGTCGACGCTCAGCGTCACGGTCACCCCGGTGGCCGGCATGCCGAGCACGTCGACGTGCCAGCGCTCGGCGCTGCGGTCGGGGAAGGCCGTATCGCCGCCGGCCACCGCCGTGCCGTCGACCGCGGCGGCGACCTCGCCGGCCTCGTTCTCGAGCAGCAGGCTCACGAACGGTGCCGCGCGCGGCGACCAGAGGCGCAGGACCAGCCCGCGACGGGCGTTGCGAAGTCCGTCCTCGACGACGCTGAGCCGCGGCCGTCCGGTGACCGGGAGGCGGCCCCTCGAGCCGTCGTACTCCACGTAGCCCCACAGCGGGACGTGCTCGTGTCGTGCCCCCTCGCCGCCGAGACGGACGACACGTCCGGTCCAGGCGTCGGTGGAGTCGTCCTCCGTCGCCCAGGCAGTGTCGCCCGTGCTGTGGTCGACTCTGACGAACAGGCTGTCGGACCGCGGCCAATCGTCGCCGTAGCCCGTTGCCGGACTGAGCCCGATGAACAGCGCGAGACCGGTGACCGCCAGAGCGGCCGGCACCGGCCAGCGACGCGGGTGACAGACGATCGCCACGTGGGGAACCAGCAGGCCGAGCGTGAGCCACACGGAGAGCACGATGACGACCACGAGGCGCAGGCCGTCGGCGACGAACAACAGGTACAAGGAGGAGCTCACGAGCAGCAGGCCGGGCGCCGCCCCGGCGAGGAGCGCGGCCAGCGGCGCCGGCGACACCGTCGCGTCGTCACGCAGCAAGGGCGGAAGGTAGAAGGTGACGCCCAGGGCGACGAGCGCAGCCGACAGGGGCCAGACGAGCAGATAGCTCGCCCCGGGGAGCGTCGCGACGACGCCCACGGCGAGTACGGCCCACCAGAGCAGCGCCGCAACGGCGGTGTCACACACCTTGGCGCCGTCGAAGCCCCAGAGATGGACGGCGAGGCCGATGGCGAGGACGAGGGCGACGAGGCCGGCGCGATGCACGTCGTCGTTGTAGTACGGCAAGGTCGATGACCCGACACCGTAGACCTGGTGGACGATCGCCCACACGAGCGCGGTGAGGGCGCCCATGAAGACGAGCGACAGGAGGCTGTCGACGGCGCCGGCGAGAAGCCCGGACGGGCTGAGCCGCCGGCGCCGCAGCCCCAGCGCGACGACCCCGACCCAAAGCGCCGCGCCACCCACGGCCAGCGGCAGCGCCCAAGCCCGCGGGTAGACCGCGAGCACGCCGCCCACGGGGTTGAAGTACACCGTGTCGCCGCCCCTGAGGTGGCTCAGGTCGCCGGCGGCAAAGGCCCGCGTCAGGCTCAGCGCGTTGTCGCCCTGGTGCTGCATGCTGCGCGGATCGATATGGGCGACCGTGTCCAGCGCCGAATGGTTGCGAAAGAAACCCTCCGTGAAGCCGAAGGTCATGCCGGGCAGCCCGTCGTTGCGCAACGGTGTGAAGTCGCTCTCGATCCAGCGCCGGCGGGCGACGTCGTCGGCCAGCGAGCTCGCGAAGGGCAGCGCTGCCGCGCGCGCGAAGGCGCGCACCAGCGGCCCGTTTCCGACGCTGGTCTCATACATCACCGAGGGGCCGGAAGAGCCGGGGTTGTCGAAGTTGAGGACGAGCCCGGCCCGACGCGCCCAGGTAGTGCGCAGGAACGCCTGGATGCCGAGCAGCCCGTGCTCCTCCCCGTCGGTGAGCAGCACGAGCACGTCGCGCCTGAGCGTCGGCCCTGCGTGCAGAGCACGCGCCACCTCGAGCAGCGTGGCGACGCTGGTCGCGTCGTCGGCCGCCCCGGGGCTCACGGTGACGCTGTCGTAGTGGGCGACCAGGACGACGACCTTCCCTCTCCCGTCGCTCCCGGGGAGCAAGGCGAGGACGTTGTCGACGTACGCCAGGATGTGGCGGTCGTGCTCGGGGACCACGGCGGCGCGCTGCACCCAGGCGTGCAGGCCGGCGCGCCCCAGGCGATCGACGACGAAGTCGCGCACGCGGGCGTTCGCGACCGAGGCATAAGGATGCGGCGCTGCGGCGATCGTCGTAAGGTGACGCAGGGCTCGTGCGGCCGAGAACGCGGCCGCCGGCGCGTCCGCGCCGGCGGCTCCCGGCGGCCGCACCTGCCAGACGCCGACACCCGCCAGCACCGCGACGACGGCGGCGGTGAGCACGGCGGCAAGACCTCGCTTCATCTGCGCCCCGCGTCCTTCCAGCTCGACGCGCGTCCCGTCGCTTACCAAGGTACCACGAACGGACGAGGACACAACGGCGCGTGGCGCAGGGAGCTGCCACGGGCGCTGCGCGACGCCTGACCACCGCCACCACGCCGCGGCTCACCCCCCGGTCGCCGTCGCGCGGCGCGTCATGACCGCACCGCCGTCCCACCGCCGTCGCCTGCCGCGCCGCCGCGTTTGCCATGCCCCGGGCGGCAGCGTACACTCCGGCCTTGGTCGCGCTAGGCGGGGAGCCAGCGGTGCCCTGTACCCGCAATCCGCTACAGCGGGGCTGAATCCCCGCCCGAGGGGCCGTCCTGCGAGGCTGTCGGCCGGTGTGCGGCGTCGATGGCCGGGTCCCACGCAATGGAACCCTGCGAACCGCGTCAGGTCCGGGAGGAAGCAGCGCTAAGCAGGCCCTTTCATGTGCCGTGGGGTCGCCTGGCCGGAGCTTGCACCCGGCAAGGACGCTCGGAGGATGAGTCTCGACGGCGGGTGCGCGGCCGCTCTTCTCGCCCTGACGCCGCCCCACGCCGCTTCGCCGTCGCGGAGCGATCGCAGTGCCTTGGGCGACGGCACGAGCGGCCGCCGCGCGACACCGTTCGCCGCGCTTCGGCCTCCGGCGCGCTTCCCCGCCCGCCGCGCCCGGCGGTACACTAACCTTCCTATGCGACGTTCCCTCTATCGCGAATACCGCCCCCAGACCTTCGACGAGCTGGTCGGTCAGGCGCACATCGCGCGCACGCTCAAGAACGCCGTCGAGACGGGCACGGTCGCGCACGCCTACGTCTTCGCCGGCCCGCGCGGCACGGGCAAGACGAGCACGGCGCGCATCCTCGCCAAGGCGCTCAACTGCACGGGCACGCCGGACGCGCCGCGGACGCAGCCGACGGCGCACCCGTGCGGCGTCTGCGACCACTGCCGGACGATCGCCGACGCGGTGTCGCTCGACGTCGTCGAGATGGACGCCGCCTCGAACCGCGGCATCGACGACATCCGCGAGCTGCGCGACCGCGTCGCCTACGCCCCAGTCGAAGGGCGCTTCAAGGTGTACATCATCGACGAGGTCCACATGCTCACCACGCCGGCGTTCAACGCGCTGCTCAAGACGCTCGAGGAGCCGCCGGGCAACGTGGTGTTTGTCCTCGCTACGACCGAGCCGCACCACATCCCCGAGACCATCATGTCGCGCTGCCAGCGCTTCGACTTCCGCCGCCCGCAGGTCCACGACATCGCCCGCCTGCTCGCGCGCATCGTCGAGAACGAGAACCAGCGCCCGGACGACGAGCGCGGCGGGCCGCCGGTCGAGATCCAGGAGGCGGCCCTCCTCGAGATCGCGCGCCACTCCCAGGGCGGCTTTCGCGACGCGATCGGCACGCTCGAGAAGCTCATCTCGTACGGCGAGGGTGCGATCCACCCCGGCGACGTGCTCGAGGCGCTCGGCGTCACGCGTACCGACCTGCTGTTCGAGGTCACCGACATCTGCATCGAGCGCCGCACCGCTGAGTCGCTGCAGTTCGTGCAACGCCTCGCCAACGAGGGCGTCGACTTCCCGCAGTTCATCCGCGACCTGCTGCGGCACCTGCGGCAGGTGTTTCTGCTGCAGCACCTCGAGGACGCCGCTGAGGACGAGGCCGCCCTGCGTGCCCTTGGCCAGACGGTCGAGCTCGACGACGAGCTTGTGCGGCGGCTGCTGCCGCAGGCGCACCAGATCCACCCACGCGAGCTCGTCGGCATGATCGAGACCTTGGGTCAGGCCCAGCGCGACATCAAGGACGGCCTCGATCCGCGGCTCCAGCTCGAGCTCGCCCTCGTCAGAATCACGCGCCCGCAGGTCGACGCCTCGGCCGCGGCGTTCGAAGAGCGTCTGCGACGTCTCGAGTCGGGCCTCGGCGCGACGCGCTACGCCTGCGAGACCGCGGGCGTGAAGGCCGACGAAGCCGGCGCCAAGGCCGAGTCTGCGGCGCGGCGGGCGGCGGCGCCGGGGC
>CAZTMO010000092.1:0-7486 GCA_964615105.1 uncultured Thermoleophilia bacterium | reverse complement strand
TTCTTAGCTGACGCAACGAATCGCTTTCGAGTACTTTCTTTGCGGCGCAATGCGCCACCTTGTCAGTCGGGCGAAGGAAGGGTAATCTAGATTCAAAGGTACCACCCCGGTGACAAGAGCCCATGGGGCTCTCCCGAAAGGGTAGCCGGGGTGGTCGCGCGTTCTGGCTCAGTAGTACTCGCAGTCCCCCTGGCAAAGAGGTCGGCTTCACCGCGGATCGACGATGCTATGAGCGAGTAAGACCGGAAGTCGGCGCTCTCCCACTTCCGAAAGACAGCCCAGTTCACATAGTCGGCGACCTGAAGGTTCAAGTCCGCACGAGACTGGTGGTGGAGAAGCCGGTAGGCGGTACTCCCGGGCAAGTGCGGCTTCAAGCCAACCTTGACCGCCTTTTCCACGGCTCGTCGCTGTCGTTGCACCGGGACGGTGTCAGTCACGATCACAACCTGTGGCGTGGCCTGCGACATTGCTCTTGGAAACGCGTACTTGATCAGCCAGTCGAACATGCGTGGGAAGAGCTTCGCCGGCTCACGAAGGCTCGGATTCGTCCGGTTCTTGCTGATGAGGACAGTGTAGATATCGAGCTGCGACAGGTACGGGGCAATGGACGCCAGGAATCGGTCGCGGACGGCCTGGCGGTCTTCGGACGCGTGGAAGTACTCCAGATCGAGACCGTCTTCGAGGCAGTCGTACTTGAGGTCGAGAAGAGGGGCCTGCCACGAGAACGGACGCCGCGTCACCAGACAGGTCATGCAGAAGAATCGCGTGCCCCGAGGGCTGAAATCGAAGTTGCCTGCTTCGTCGACGTAGACGTAGAGGGTCGAGTCGATGCTCATGCAAGCAGGGTAACGCAGGCGTTACCCGGCGGGGAGATTGACAATCGGCGTTGGGCGACGCGAGCCCTGTCTCGCGACTCTACGCTGATCCGCTCGCCGAGTCGGCGACGGCGAGCGCCTCGTCGAGGATTGCGAGGCCCTCGCCGAGCTCGGCGCGCGTGATCGTCAGCGGCGGCGCGACGAGCACGAGGTTGAAACGCGTCATGAGGTAGAGGCCGCGGGCCAGGGCCGCCTCGCAGAGGCGGCGCATGGGGTCCGCGGCCTCACCGCCGGCGTTGAACGGCACGAGCGGCTCGCGCGTCGCACGGTCTTTCTCGAGCTCGAGCGCCCAGAGCAGGCCGAGGCCGCGCGCCTCGCCCACCGACGGGTGCTTCGCGGCGAGGCGCGGCAGCTCGGCCGCCAGCACGTCGCCCATCGCCGCCGCGTTCTCGACGACCTTCTCGTCGCGCAGCGCCTCGATCGTCGCGATGCCGGCGGCGCAGCACACCGGGTTGCCGGTCGAGGTCAGGCCGCCCACGAACTCGTGGTCCTGCAGCCAGTCTGCGAGCCTGCGGTTCACGATCATGGCGCCCAGCGGCAGATACCCCGACGTGATCCCCTTGGCCACCGTCATGATGTCGGGGGCGACGTCCCAGTGTTCGCAGGCGAACCAGCGCCCGGTGCGACCGAACCCGGACATGACCTCGTCGAGGATGAGCAGGATCCCGTGACGGTCGCAGACCTCGCGGATCGAGGCGAGGTAGCCGTCCGGCGGCACGAGGACGCCGTTCGACCCGGTCACGGTCTCGAGCATCACGGCGGCGACGGTGTGCGGTCCCTCGTACTGGAGGATCTCCTCGAGGTGCGGGCCGCCGGAGCAGACCGGACAGTCGCCGGGATCGCCGGAAGGGACGATAGAGATCCCGGGCGCGTCGGCGCTCGCTTCTGCCGCACTCGCACGTGCCCCGGCACTCGCGCTCGCCTGCCGGTGCGCGTGCCCGGCCGGGCAGCGGTACGGGTACGGGTCGAGCATGCGCACGACGCCGGGGATGCCCGGCTCGGTCGCCCAGCGGCGCGGGTCGCCGGTCACGCTGATCGCGCCGGCCGTGGCGCCGTGGTACGAGCGGTAGCGGGCGACGATCTTGTGGCGGCCGGTGTACCAGCGCGCCAGCTTGATCGCGTTCTCCGTCGCCTCGGCGCCGCCGTTGGTGAAGAACGACATCGTGAGGTCGCCGGGGGCGACCTCCGCGAGCAGCGCGCCGAGGCGGGCGCGCGTCTCGTCGGTCATCGCCGGCGCCGCCGCGCACAGGCGGCGCGCCTGGGTCGCGATCGCCGCGACGACGCGCGGGTGCTGATGGCCGAGGTTCGCGTTGACGACCAGCGAGGCGAAGTCGAGGTAGCGCGTGCCGTCGGGCGTCCAGAAGCGCCTCCCCTCGCCGCCGGCGACGACGAGCGGGCTGATCAGCGACTGCGTCGACCACGAATGCACGACGTGCGCCCGGTCGAGGGCGCGGATCTCGTCGGCGGTGAGGTGGTCGTCGGCGCTCATGGTCCATGCGCCGGGGTCCAGTGGAGGAGGTGGTCTGCCCCAGCGCTTCGGCCGCGAGCCTATCAGGTCTCGGCGGCGGGAGTCCGTCCGGGGCGCCGAGAGTCCGTTCGGGGTAGCTGGAGTCCGTCCGGGGCGGCGCGGGGCGACGCGGGGCGGCGTGCCGCCCCGCGTCGCCCCGAAGGCATCACGCCGTCGCCTCTTACTTCAGCACGACGAACGCGTCGGCGGTGAGCTCGTAGTCCTCGTCCTCGTTGAGGTCGTGGACGAGGATGCGCTCGAGCTCGCCCTCGCCGCGCAGTTCGAGCGGCTGCGCCTCGGCGAGGATCTTGACGTCCGAGAGGCGCAAGGCCGAGCGCATGGCGCTGCTGACCGACGGCTCCTTGCCGGTCGTCATGAGGACGACGCGGCCGGTGTGGTCGGTCAGGTCGATCGCCAGTTGCGCGGCGCGGTCGCCGGTGTCGAGCACCACGACGCGCTGGTCGGCGAGGTCAGCCGGGTCTTTCAGCTCGGTGTGGGCGCCGATGCCCTCGTAGTCGGCGAGGTTGGCGATCTCGACCTTCGCGACCGCGGCCGGTCGCGGCTTGCACGCCGTCTCGGTCGGCGTCTTGGTCGCGTCCTCGGGCTTGACGCCGGCGCGCCAGTTCTTGATCGCCTCGTGCAGGGCGTCGGCGGCGAGGTTCGAGCAGTGCATCTTGATCGGCGGCAGGCCGTCGAGGGCGTCGGCGACGTCGCCGCGGCTCACCTTGAGGGCGTCGTCCAGCTTCATGCCCTTGACGAGCTCGGTGATCATGCTCGAGGTGGCGACGGCCGAGCCGCAGCCGAAGGTCTGGAACTTGATGTCCTCGATGCGGTCGTCGGGCGTCACCGCGATGTAGATGTCCATCATGTCGCCGCAGACGGGGTTGCCGACGCGGCCGACGGCGACGTTCTCGCCCTCCAGCGTCCCGACGTTCTGCGGGTTGCGGAAGTGCTCCAGCGTCTTCTCCGAGTACTGCGTTGATTTCATGCCGGTCCCTTCTCGTCGGCCGGTTCCGCCCCGGCCGTCGTCTTCTCGTAGAGCGGCGAGAGCTCCCGCAGGCGCGCGATCACCCCGGGGAGCGCCGCCATGATGCGGTCGACGTCCTCGTCCTCGCTGAAGCGCCCGAAGGTGAACTCGAGCGAGCCGTGCGCCTCTTCGTGCAGGAGCCCGGTGGAGATGAGCGTGTGCGACGGTTCGAGTGTCTTTGAGCTGCACGCCGAGCCGGTGGAGGCGGCGATGCCGGCGTCGCGCAGCGACAGGACCATCGCCTCGCCCTCGACGGCGTCGAAGCGAAAGTGGGCGTTGTTGGGCAGGCGGCCGCCGGCGTGGTCGAGCGGTGGGCCGTTGAGGTGCGAGTCCGGGATCTCGGCGAGGACGCGTGCGACGAGGCGGTCGCGGATCGCCCCGATGCGCGCGACCTCGGCCGGCTGTTCCGCCGCCATGATGTCGGCGGCGGCGGCCATGCCGGCGATCGCGCCCACATCCTCGGTGCCCGAGCGGATGCCGCGCTCCTGGCCGCCGCCGAGCAGCACCGGCGCCACGGCGACGCCTTTGCGCACGTAGAGCGCGCCCAGCCCGCGCGGGCCGTAGAGGTCGTTGGACGACAGCGACAGCATGCCGACCGGAACCTTACTCACGTCGATCGGCACGAGGCCCTCGGCGGCGACGGCGTCGCTGTGCAACACGATGCCGGTCCCGGCGAGCAGCTCGGCGATCTCCTCGATCGGCTGTATCGTGCCGATCTCGCTGCTCGCCCAGCCCACCGAGACGAGGATCGTGTCGTCGGTGATCCGGGCGCGCAGCTTCTTGGCGGACACGCGCCCGTACAGGTCGATCGGCAGACGCGTGACGCGAAAGCCGTTCTTCTCGAGGTACTTGGCGATGTTCAGGATGGAGATGTGTTCGGCCTCGGTGATGATGATGTGGTCGCCCTTGCGCTTGTTGCGTTGCGCGTAGCCGATCAACGCGAGGTTGTTGGCCTCAGTCGCGCCCGAGGTGAAGACGATCTCGTTCGGCGCGGCGCCGAAGAAGCGGGCGACGCGGGCGCGGGCGTCCTCGAGGGCCGCCGTCGCCGCGTCGCCGACGCCGTGCAGCGACGCGGCGTTGCCGAACGTCTGCCCGAAGTAGGGCAGCATCGCCTCGACGACGCGCGGGTCGACGGGCTTGGAGGACTGATAGTCGGCGTAGACGACGTCCGGCATCAGAACCACATCGTCGCGCCGGCATCGAGCGCCAGGTCGTTGAGCGTCGCCGCGCCGACGATCTTGACGCCGTCGACCAGCTCGACGCTCTCCCAGCCGAGCATCTGTTTGGACGCCTCGCAGACGTAGACGGGGATGCCCATCTCGATCGTCTTGCGCAGCATCTCGCCGACCGACGGGAAGCCGCCGAGCTGCATCGCGTCGGCGGCGCCGGGCTTGAGCACCGTCAGGCCCATGCCCAGGTAGTAGACGGCCGGCTCAAGGTCCATGGCCTTGGCGCTCTGGGCGAGGACGAGGGGGGAGTACTGGCGCTCCGGCTGGTCACTGGTCTGGACGTAGAGGATCGCCTTGTCGTTCTTCATCGTCGCTCCCTTTCACGAATGTGGTCGGCGGGCTCGGTCTTCACGGCCGGGCACGGGGAAGCCGCTCGGCCGGCGGTCACGTCACTTCAGGCGGCGGAGCAGGATGTGGAGCTGGTCGCCGTCGTGTTCGACGGCCACGACCTCGTGGCCGGCGCGCTTGGCGAAGCGCGTCAGGTCCTCCTCGGCGGCCGGATCGTCGGCGAACACCTCGAGCACCTCACCGACCTCGATCGAGTCGATGCTCTCGCGCGTCTGGAACAGCGGCTCGGGGCAGTAGAGCCCGATGCAATCGAGCGTGAGGGCCGCGGACGTGTCGTCGGTCATGGACGTGCCTCCAGGTCGCCGGTCGAGGGAGTGCCGCCGTTCTTATTCCCACTCCTCGCGGAGTGAATCCCGACACCTTCGGTTGGGATTCACCGCGGGCAGGTCAGTCCGGCGGGCGCGCGGGGCAGGCGCTTCCGCCTCGCGCGCCGCGCCGCGCGGCCACGTCGTCGTCCACCGCCTCCTGCCAGCCCTCGCTCAGGGGCTCGCGCCGGTCGAAACGGGTGACGTAGGGCTTGATGTCGAGGAGCGGCGTGCCGTCGAGGATGTCGACGTCTTCGACGACGAGCAGGGCGCCGCGCCGCTCGACGAGGCGCACGACGCTGAGGCCGATTGGGTTGGGCCGGTTGGGCGCCCGGGTGGCGAACACGCCGCGGGCCACGTCGTCGAGAAAGGGGACGACGCGCAGGGTCGCCGGTCCACTGCGGTCGAACCAGTAGAGAAGGTGGAGGTGCGAGAAGCCCTCGACGTCGGCGAGGCCTTCGGCGTGCTCCGGGAGGACCTCGACGGTCCCCCTCACGCCCTTGGCGAAGACCGGCTGGATCGGCGTGCGGGACGGGTCCGTGTGCGGGCTGTGGATGACGCCGATCGGCGTGAAGGTCACGGGTCTGTGCATGGAGGGCTCCTTCGGGCGACGGAGCCAGTCTACCGTCCCGCGTCTGCGGCGCGAGACAGCCTGGGTGGCTCGCCGTCATCGGGTGCATCGCCCCGGGAGCGCGTTGGCGGCGCCACCCCGTCACTGTGGCAGTCCGCGCCGCACGCCGGTACGCTATGCGCATGTGTGCCGATGCCGTGAACGGACTGCGAGACCTCGATACCGTCGTAGAGAAGCTGGCGGCGGCCGCGGCGGCGCGCGGATGCGACGTGCGCCGGCTCGGCGTCGCCGAACCGCCGCACGTCGACCTCGCCGCCGCCCTCGCCGCCACCCTCGAGCGCCCCATCGGTTCGCCCCGCTTGCGCGAGCTCGCGCGCGGGCGCCGCAACGCCGCGATCATCACGAGCGACTCATCGCGGCCGGTGCCCTCCCGGGCGCTCCTTGGCCCGGTGCTGGCCGAGCTTGAGGCCGGCGGCATCGGCGCCGACGCCGTCGACGTCGTCATCGGCGGCGGTGCCCACCGCCCGCCCTATCCCCGCGAGATCGAGGCGCTGCTCGGACGAGAGTGGGCGGCGCGATTGCGCGTGAAGTGCCACGACTACCGGGCTGTCGACCTCGTCGACCTGGGCCGCACGGCGGCCGGGACGCCGCTGCTCGTCGATCCGGTCGTGGCGGCCGCCGACCTGCGCATCTCGTTCGGACAAGTCGAACCACACGAGTTCGCCGGCTTCACCGGGGGGCGCAAAGCGATCTTGCCCGCGGTCTGCGGCGAGGCCACGATCGTCGCCAATCACTCGCTCGCCAATCTCGGTCACCCGAGGGCGCGGCCGGGCGTGCTCGACGGCAACCCGATCCACGAGGAGATGCTCGAGGCCGCCCGCATCGCACGCCTCGACTTCATCGTCAACGTCGCGCTCGGCGGCGACCTCAAGCCGCTCGCGGTCGCCGCCGGCGACCCGTTCGCCGCGCACGCGCGGCTCACCGACTTTGTGCGCGGCTACGCGCAGGTCGAGCGGCCGGAGGGGCCGCTGGACGTCGTCCTGACCGGCCCCGGGGCGCCGCTCGACATCAACCTCTACCAGTCGACCAAGCCGCTCGTCGGTCTGCAGCCGATGGTCGAGGCGATGGCGGCCGAGGCGCGCGCCGCCGGCGACGCGTGGCGCCCGCCGGTCGTCGTCCTGCTGTCAAGCTGCTGGGACGGGACGGGCTCGGACGAGATGATCGAGCCCTTCGACGGGGCGAGCGGGCCGGAGGAGGTCCTCGCCCGCCTGCAGGAGCACTACACGGTCGAGATGAACGAGACCTTCAACGTCGCCCGGTTCCTGACCGTGTGCCCGCACGTCGTCGCCTGTTGCCCGGGGGTGTCCCACCGCGACCTGCGGCGGCTGTTCTTCACGCCGGCGCCGACGCCCGGGGCGGCGCTCGACGCGGCGCTCGCCCTCGCCGCCGGGACCGAAGCCCCCCGGGTGCAGGGCTCTTCCGCTCTCGGCTCCCGGCGTCCCTCCGTGCTCGTCTTTCCCCGCGCTCAGCGTGCCCTGTTCGCCATGCCCGGATCGACCCAGTGAGGTGAACGCCCTGTGATCGCCATCACCGCCGTGACTGCCCGCGAGATCCTCGACTGCCG
>CAZTMO010000091.1:0-7533 GCA_964615105.1 uncultured Thermoleophilia bacterium | reverse complement strand
GGGCGCTCGGCGCGCCGGGCGCGCTCCACGCCGGCCCGTATCTCCGCCCTCGCACTCCCCGGGTCGCGGAACATCGCCGCCGTCCTGCTGACGCCATCCTTCACCGTCGCCGTGACTATGCCGGGAACGACGGCGCGCGCCTCGGCGGCGAGCTTGTCGTCGCCCGAGGCGAACACGACCGGCACGTCGTGAGCGCCGGCCACGGCGGCGTTGAGGCCCAACTCGCCGACCTCGAGCCGCGCGCCGGCGTCGTCGGACCGCTCACCGCCGTCCTCCCCGACGAGCGTCACCCGCGACACCTCGCCGTTCCAGGTGTGCGCCAACACCCCCGCCTCCGTGCCGGCCATCGCGTGATAGCCGACGAACAGGGCCGCGTCGAACCGCGCGTCGATGCCCTCCATCATGCTGAGCCCGACCTGAGCGCCGCTCACCAGTGTGACACCCCTCGGCATTCCGTCGGCGCTCAGGTTGTCGCCGTCGTAGTGGCCGTCGCTCACGACCACCTCGACGGCGCCGGCGGCGAAGCACCCCTCCAGCGCCGCGTCCACGTCGGCGCGCATGAGGGCGCACGCCGCGCGCCAGTCGGGCGATCCCAAGTCGTCAGCCTGCTTCACGTGGCAGACGCCGGTGATGCCCTCTATGTCGACGCTCATGAAGACGCGCACAGACCCTCCGTTCGCCAAGGCCGGGGCCGGCAGCGACCAGCGAAGCCCCGGCCGACGTCAAGGCCGGCAGCGGCGGCCGGCAGCGGCGGCCGTCAGGCCGCCCCGCCCGGCCTCACCCCTGTTCCTCCACGTGCCCGGCGCGACGCCGGGCCAGCAGCACGACGACGACGACGGCCACGACGACCGCGACACCGGCGACGAACCACCACACCCCTCTCGCCGCCGTGTCCGCGGCCGTCGCGCCGGTCTTGGGATGCACGAAGAGGTAGCTGTCGAAGTTGTCGACCGAGTAGATCGCGGATCCCGTCCCGGCCGGCGACTGCACCCAACCCTCCCAGCGGGACACGTTCACCGCCTCCAGACCCTTGGGATACGCGAGGATGATGTAGGGGCTCTCCTTGTAGATGATCCTCTGCATCTCGTCGATGAGCGCCTTGCGCTGCACCGGATCGATGGTCGTGGCTTGCTGCTGGTAAAGCCTGTCGTACTCCGGGTCCGACCAGGCACAGTCGCTCCAGTTGCCGATCTGCTCGGTGATGAAGATCGACAGCATGAAGTCCGGATCGACGTCCCCCGTCCAGTTGTAGATGTACATGTCCATGTTGGGCGTGAAGACGCCGCCCTTCTTGTTGAACAGGTACTCGTTCATGGCGCCTTCGTTCATGTACGAGAACTTGACCTCGATGCCCAGCTTCTCGAACCAGCCGACGAGCATCTTGCCGATCCGCTGACCCTGCGGAGGAGCCTCGCAGGCGAACAGGCGCAGCGTGATGGGGTCGCCCTGCTTGTCGCGCAGCTTGCCGTCCACGGTCTTGTAGCCGGCCTCGGCGAGCAGTTCTGTCGCCTTGGCGGGGTCGTATGTGTAGGCCTCGCCGGCCGGCGGGGGCCAGTGCCAGTCAGGGTCGCTGTAGAAGCCGGGGACCATCATGGTGCTGCCCGGCGTGGCGTAAGTGCTGTATGCGACCTCCACCAGCTTCTCCTGGTCGATCGCGTACTGGAGCGCCTGGCGGAACCTCCAGTCCTTGAGCACGGGGTTGCCCAGGCTGGGCCCGGTATAGCAGTTGAAGCCGAGCTGGTCGTAGCCCTTGACCACGTAGTCGATCGCCTTCAGCGTCGGGTCCTGCGTGAGACCCTCGAACTGCGCCTCGGGGACGCCCCAGCAGGCGTCGATGGTCCCGGCCTTGAGGTCCTGCACCATCGTGTCGGGGTTGGTGTAGAGCTGAAAGATGAGCTCGTCGATCTTGGGGGCGCCGCGCCAGTAGTCCTTGTTGGCCACGAGGCGCACGAAGTCGCCCTTCTTGACCTCGACGACCTGGAACGCACCGGTGCCGATCACGGGCGGCTTGTTCTGGAAGGACGACTCGGCCGCCTCGGGGCTGATTCCGCTCCATATGTGCTCGGGGACGATCGGCACGACCATGCCGAGGATGTTGGCTTTGGGCTCTGAGCAGGTGATGCGCACGGTCAGAGGGTCGACTGCCTCGACCTTCTCGATCCCGGTCAGGTAGCTGCTGTACGCCGACAGGTCGTTGTCCATGATGTAGTTGAAGGTGAAGACGACGTCGTCCGCGTCGAAGGCTTCGCCGTCCTGCCAGGTGACCCCCGAACGGAGCTTGAAGGTCCACACCTTGCCGGAGTCGTCGTGCGACCAGCTCTCGGCGAGGTCGGGAGCGGGCGTCACGTTCTCGGCCTTGTAGCCCGTGAGCTGGGCGTAGTTGAGGTGGTAGACGAGGTAGGACGAGGTCGAGTAACCGATGAACGGGTTCAGGTTGTCGACGTCGTGCAGCCAGCCGACGCGCAGCGTCACCTTGCCGGCCGGAGACGGGGAGGCCTCGTCGCCGGCCAGCGCCTGAGCGACGCCGCCGACGAGTCCGACGGCTGCGACGAGCACGGCCAGCAAAATGAGGCGGCTCCGGTTGATGACGAGTCCTCTCGCACGCGCCATGGGTCCCCCTTGTCGGTCGCCGCCCGCCGTTCGGCGGGCGTCACTTCTGCGCGGTCGTGAAGTAGTAGTCCGGGAAGCTGAAGATCCAGACCGGATGCAGGTAGAACCCGCCCAGGTCGGCGGTGTGCATGCTGTCGATCTTGGGCTGATAGAGAGGCACCGCGGGCGCTTCGTCCATGATCAGCCGCTGCATCTCGACGAACTGCAGCGTGCGGTCCGCTTCGTCGGTGTTGGCCTGCGCCGCCGCCAACAGCTCCTCGACCTTCTCGTCCCAGAAGAAGCTCGGGTTCGTGCCCTCCTCTATCGCCGTGCTCCTGCTGAACAGCGGGATGATGAAGTCGCTGGGGTCGGGGAAGTCCATCCACCAGTCGTTCAGGCCCATGGCGCAGCCGTCCGGCTTGCCGATGAGCGTCCAGTACGTGGCCCGGTCGAGGATCTTGACCTCGGCCTTGATGCCGACCTGCTCGAGATCGTTCTGGATCGACTGCAGGATCTTCGGCCAGGGATCGACGTTGTGGGAGTAGAGCGTCGTCGAGAACCCGTCGGGATAGCCCGCCTCGGCCAGCTTCGCCCTGGCCTTCTCGGGATCGTACGGGTAGAACACGCCGGCCTCGCCGTCCTGGTGACCGGCGAGGCCGGCCGGCAGGATCTGCGTCAGGAGGTCGCCGGTGCCGCCGAGAAGCTTGACGATGCGCTCGCGGTCGACCGCCATGCTCACCGCCTGACGCACCTGCACATCGTCGAACGGCTTCACGTTGACGTTCATGAACAGGTAGACCATGGCGATGATCGGCTCCTCGACGACGAGCTTCTTCCATTGCGGATCGGTGGTGACGCGAGCGTAGTCGGCCGGCGGGATGTAGTCGCCGAGCACGTTGACCTCACCGCGCTGCAGCTTGAGCAGCGCCGTCGACGGGTTGAGCGAGAAGTCGCAGAGGATGGCGTCGAGGTGGACCTCGTCGGGCGCGTGGTAGTTGGGGTTGCGCGTGACCTCGAGCTCCCGGCCGGGCGTCCAGTGGTCGAGCATGAACGGCCCGGTGCCGAGCGGGTGCCGGTTGATCTCGCGGCCCCACTTCTCGACCCACTCCTTGGCGACGACGTCGGTGAACGTCATGCTCAGAGCGGCGAGGAAGGCCATGTCGGGCTTCTCGAGCCGGATCACGACGGTGTACTTGTCCGGCGCCTCGAAGCCCGTGATCTCCTTCGCCTTGCCCTCCATGAAGGCGGAGGCGCCGACGACGCCCCTGTAGAAGCCGGTCGCCGGCGCCTTCGGGTCGGCCATCATGCGCTCGAAGCTGTACTTGAAGTCTCTGCTCGTGACCTCGCGGTCGACCGGCGGGGCGAACTTGACCCCCTGACGCAGGTGGAAGGTGTAGGTCGTGCCGTCGTCGGTGATGCCGCCGTTCGCCTCGGTCGGGACCTCGGTCGCGAGGTCGGGAAGCAACTGGGTGCCGGCCGCACCCGGTCCGGACGAGTACTTCAGGAAGGTGTTGAACAGGCAGTGCTCGATCGACCAGCCCTGGCCCTCCCAGTCGATCGCCGGGTCGAGACCCTGGGGCTCGCCCTGGTAGCTCACCACGAGCGTGCCGCCCTTGACGGGCGTCGCCCCGGCGGTCGGGCCGGTCGTGGCCGGTGATCCGCCACAGGCGGTGAGCGCCAGGGCCAGGGTCGCGGCCGCGACCGCGAGGAGGGCGGCCGCGGCGGCGGCGTGAGCAAGGGGCGCGGCCGCGGCGAAGCGATGACGGTACATGCAGCGCTCCTTTCACCCTGTCCGGCCGGCCCTGACTGTGGTTGTCCTGACGCCGCACGATAGCACAGAGACGGCCGTCATCAGGCGACAAGACCGTGCTGCCCGTGCGGCGATGAGCAAAGCCGCGGAGGTAGGTATGTCGACCGTCGCCGACCCCCTCTCGGCCGCTGCTCGTCGCACCTCCGCCGAGGGTCGGCTCTCTTGCGTCGCTCGCCCCGACGCGATAGCGTCATACTTTGCATACAAAGCATATGAACCACCCGAGACGGGAGTCGCGGCATGACGTTTGAAACAAGGTACGCGCAGTGGGCGCGCCGGTCGGGCGAGCTGTTCGAGGGCGCCGGCGAGATCATCCCCGGCGGCGCGGGAAGCAGCGCGCGCACGGTCAAGTTCGGCTGGAAGCCCTACCCGCCGTTCATCGCCGAAGGCTCGGGCTCGCGCCTGCGCGACGTCGACGGCCACGAGTACGTCGACTACCTCCTCGGCCTCGGACCGATGATCCTCGGCCACCGCCACCCCGTCGTGACCAAGGCGGTGTGCGACGCGGTGAACGGGCTCGGAACGTGCTTCGGCCTTCCCTACGAGCTCGAGATCGAGGCGGCGCACAAGGTGGTCGAGGCCGTACCGAGCGTCGAGATGGTGCGCTTCACGAACTCGGGGAGCGAGGCGGTCGGGACCGCCGTGCGCCTCGCGCGGGCGTTCACCGGGCGCCGGATCCTGGTGCGCTTCGAGGGCCACTACCACGGCTGGCAGGACGTCGTCTACTGGAGCAACCATGTGGACCCGGCCGCGGCGGGGCCGGCCGCCCGACCGCGGCCGGTCGCTGCCGGCCCCGGTGTCCCCCTCGAGCTCGCCGACACGCTCGAGGTGCTCACCTGGAACGACGGCGAGAGCTTCCAGCGCCTCATGGATGAGCGCGGCCACGAGATCGCCGCCGTGATCACCGAGCCGGCCGTCTTCAACACCGGCTGCATCCTGCCCGAGCCCGGCTACCTCGAGCTGCTGCGCGCCGAGACGAAGAAGCACGGCGCACTGCTGATCTTCGACGAGGTCATCACCGGCTTTCGCTTCTGCCGCGGCGGCGGCCAGGAGTGGTTCGGGGTCATGCCCGACCTGACGACCCTGGCTAAGGGCCTCGGCGGCGGCTTTCCCGTGGCCGCCGTAGGCGGCAGCCGCGAGGTGATGGGCGTGATCGCCGAGGGGCGCTACTCCCACTCCGGGACGTACAACGCCAACGTCGTGCAGTGCGCCGCGGTCGCGGCGACGATGGACCTCCTCGACGACCCCGCCTGGTACGCCCGCCAGCGGGCGCTGGGCGACCGGCTGGCGCAGGGGCTGCGCGAGCTCGCCGCCGAGGCCGGTGTCCCGGTGCGCGTCGAGGGCCTCGGCACCGTCTTCCAGCTCTGGTTCAGCGAGCACGCCATCCGCGACTGGCGCGACGCCGCGAAGTACGCCGACGAGGCCCTGTTCACGCGCTGGTACCAGGAGATGCTGCTGCGCGGCGTCCTCTTTCATCCCAGCCAGTTCGAGAACATGTTCGTCTCGATGGTGCACACCGACGCCGACGTCGACGAGACGCTGGAGAGGGCCGCCGGAGCCTTCGCGGCCCTGGCCGCGGAGCGCCGGCGGCCGTGAGCGGGCCGTCGACGCGGGGGAAGACCGACATGAGTGAGAGCACGACGTGAACGAGAGGCCGGCGTGAACGAGAGGCCGGCGTGAGCCCGGCGCGCGGCAAGCTCCGCTACCAGAGGGTGATGGACCTCGTGGAGGACCTCATCGCCGAGCGGGGTCTCGAGCCCGGGAGCCTGCTGCCGCCGCAGCGCGAGCTGGCCGAGATGGCCGGCGTCAGCCTCATCACCGTGCGCCGCGCGCTCGACGAGCTGCAGCGCGAGGGCCGAGTGACGGGACACCAGGGACTGGGCACGTTCGTCGCCCGCCGGCGTCTCATCAGCGAGCCGGCGCGCAGCGGGAGCCTGCTGCGCACCCTGGCCGGGAACGACGCCCCGCGCGCCGTCAGCACCGAAGTACTCGAGATCCGACGCTCGGCGCCGCGCCGGACGGTGGCCGGCGCGTTGCGCCTCGCGCCGGGCTCCCTCGTCTGGCGCATCCGGCGCCTGCGGCGCCTCGACGGGCGGCCGCTGGCGGTCGAACAGGCGCTGATCCCCGAACACCTCGCTCCCGACCTCGCCGCTCGCCGCGCCGACCTCCGCGGTTCGCTCTACGACCTGCTCGCCCGCGACTACGGCCTCGTCGACGACCACGAGGAGCAGTACCTCGAGGTGGGCGCCGCGGGCGTGAGGGCGCGCCGCCTCCTGGCGCTGCCCGCCAAGGCCGCGACGGTGCGGCTTCGCGGCGTGAGCTTCACGGCCGCGGACGAGCCGTTCGACTGCTTCGAGCACATCTACCCTGCCGACGAGCTGGTCTTCTACATCTCGGGCCAGACGGCGCGGCGTGTCTTCAGGCCGCGGGAGCTCAACGACTGGGGCGCCGACCCCGTGTCGGGGCGGACGTGACATGACGGGCGAGGTGACGGGCGACATGCCCGGCGACGTGTACATCGGCCTCGACCTCGGCACGTCGAGCCTAAAGGGCGTCGCGGTCGAGGTCGGCGGGACCATCGTGGCAAGCGCCCGGGCAACGTACCCCACGGTACGCGAGGCGCCGGGGCAGGCGGAGCAGGACCCCGGCGCCTGGATCAGGGCGGTGAGGGAGGTGGCGCGCCGGCTGGCCGGCGAGGTGCCCGCGGCGCGCTGGCGCGCGATCGGGCTCTCGGCCATGATCCCGACGCTGGTCACGGCCGGCGCCGACGGCGAGCCCTCAGGCCCGGCCGTGACGTGGGAGGACGCTCGCGCCGAAGCTCAGGGCGCGGTGTTCAGGGACGCCGCGGCGGAAGCGCTCGGCGGAAGCGCCGAGCTGTACCGCCGCACCGGCCAGCGGGTCGACGGCCGCTACCTCCTCCCCATGGCGATGCGCGTCCGCGCCGCGGAGCCGGAGCGCGCCGCGGCCACCAGCGTCCTCGCAAGCGCCAAGGACTTCCTGTTCCACTGGCTCACCGGCACGTGGGCCACCGACCCGAGCACGGCGAGCGGCTTCGGCTGCTACGACCTCGCCGCGGGCGCATGGTTGCCCGACCTCGCCGACGGGACGTGGCTCGCCGACCTCGCCGACGGCGC
>CAZTMO010000090.1:0-7569 GCA_964615105.1 uncultured Thermoleophilia bacterium | reverse complement strand
CGCGGCGGCGGTCGTGCGCCGGCCGCCGCGCCGCGCCCTCGTGGTCAGCGTCGACGCGACGACCGGCTTCTACACGCCGCGTCGCCTGCCGGCGCTGCTCGAGCACCTGCTCGACAGCGTGACCGGCGACCATGCCGCCCTGGGCGTCGTCTACCTGCGTCTGGCGCGCTTCCAGGACGTGCGCGACTTCGCCGGCCCGGAGAGGAGCGAGGCGCTCGTCGGCGCCGTCGCGCGGCGTATCCGCCGCCACCTCGACGACGACGACCTCGCCTTCCGCGTCGCCCCCGACACCTTCGTGCTCGCCCTCCCCGGGCGCGACCTCGGGGCGGCGCGCGCCGTCGCGGCGGCGATCGACGACGACGTCGCCGCCTCGCTGATCGACGGCCACCGCCAGCGCCTGCACAGCGGCGTCGCCTGCTTCCCCACGGTGCGCGGCCTCGACGGTCTTCTGCGCGAGGCGCGCGCCGACGCGTGCCGCGAACCGGTCGAGCTGGAGCTCGCCGTCGCGCGGTGAGCCGGCGCCCGCGCCCCCTCCCTCCACCAGCGAGGCCCGGGCCGACGACGATGCACTTGCGACGGGTCCGCGGGCCTCGCTAGGCTAGGTCCGTGGAGATCGAGATCGCCAGCGAGGACGTCCCTGGTGGCGTCGCCGTGCGGGTCCGCGTAGAGCTCAGCACGCGTGAGTTGAACAGGCTCTTCCTCGCCGGCGACGTCCTCGTCCAACTGCCGCTTGATGGCGCCCTGCCCGACGAAGCGGCGCCCATGCCCCGGGCGAGCATCTTCCTCAGCGAGCTCGCCGGCCTGCGCGACGGCTACGTGCGCGCGTTCGCCGACGCCGGATCCGCCCAAGCCTACCGCTCGTCGCTGCGCAGCCAACTGTCGACCGCCCTGGAGGGACCGTGAGCGAAACCTCGGATGCTCTTCTCGAGAACCTGCGGCCTTATCGCGCCACGCCCGGCATCCTCGCCGCGATGCTCATCCAGCGCGACGGCTTCGTCGTCGTCGCCGACGCCGACGACACGGTGAACGTCGAGGCTGTCGCCGCCCAGGCGGCCGGCGTGATCGACGTCGGCGCGCGGCTCGCGACCGAGCTCGGCCAGGGAGCGGCGCGTTATCTCACCGTCGAGCTCGAGGACCTCAACGTGGTGCTGGCCCCGTTCGGCGACGAGCTCATGCTCGTCCTCGTCGGCAGGCGCTCGGCGCTGGCCTGTGTGTACCGGATCGCCGCACCTGGATCCTGAACCGCCCGCCGCCTCACCGGTCGATCCATCCACCGCCGCGCCGCGGCAGCAGCAGCGACAGAAGGGGCTCAGCATGGAAGACGCACTCGAACAACTCGCCGCCCTCGCCCGCCACGAGTCCCGCTGCACACGGTGCAGCGAGACGGCAGCACGCCGGACGAGGGCGGTCCCCGGCGGCGGGGATGCCCACGCCGCCGTCATGGTCGTGTCGTTGGCTCCGTCCGAGGCGGACGAGGCCGGCGACGGCGAAGCCGGCGCCGGCCTCGTCGACGAGTTGGCCGCCTTCATGCCGGCGCTCGCGACGAGTCGCGAGCGTATCTACGTGACGACGCTGGTGAAGTGCGTGCCGCGCGGCGAGGAGGGGGTCCGGGGGCCGACGGCCGCCGAGCTCGACGACTGCTTCGACTACTTATCGCGCGAGATCTCGATCACGACGCCGCACTACATCCTCGCCGTCGGCGAGGAGACCGCGCGCTTCGTGCTCCGCAAGCTGTTCCGGGACCGGCCCTTCGCCCGGGGCGATGCCCTCGAGCTGCGCGTCTTCGACAACCCGGCCTTCAAGGTCGTGCCCGTGGCGACGCCGTCCGAACTCCGGGCCCGCGGCGCCAGGGAGCAGAAGGCCTACGCCGACCGGCTGCGCCAGCTCGCGCAACTGATGGGCCTCTGAGGCGCGGAGGGCCCTGCCCGCGACGCGCCTCAGGGAACGATGACGCGCAGGGCGCGCGGCACGACCCGGCACTCCAGGGGCAGCTTGCCGGCCACCTCGCCGTCGGTCTGCACCAGAACCTCCTGTGTCGGGTCGACCGCCGACACCTGCGCGGCCTCGCTGCGGAAGTAGGCGACCTTCGGGTGGTTGACGTGCGAGTTGATCAGGGCGGCCAGCCAGTACCAGGCCGTACCGAGGAACGACTTGTCCTTGAGCACGCACACGTCCAGGAGCCCGTCGCGCATGTCCGCGTACGGCGTGATGCCGAACCCCCCGCCGTAGTTCGAGGCGTTCCCGAACACGGCGAAGTAGCCCTCCTCCGTCCGCTCCGCGCACTCGACCCGGAACAGCGGTTCGTCGTGGGTGAAGTACGACATCGCGCCCTGCACGGCGAAGGCGGCCTCTCGCAGGGTCTTCTTGAGGAGCGGGTTGACCCCGGCGACGGTGCGCGCGTCCATCCCGATCCCGGCCATGAGGGCGAAATACCGGTCGCCGGCGAGGCCGAGATCGATCCACGAAACGGTCCCCTTCTCGATCACCTGTACCGCGTCGGGCGGGTCGAGCGGAATGCCGAGCTCCATGGCGAGCACGTTGACGGTGCCCGTGGGGACGATTGCCAACGGCACGCTGCTCCCGGCCAGCCCGTTGACGGTCTCGTTCACGGTCCCGTCACCGCCGAGGGCGCAGACCAGCGCGCAGGACTCGGCCACGGCCTCCCGGGCGAAGGTGGTGGCGTCGCCGGACGCGGTCGTGTGGCGCTCGTCCACCTCGTAGCCGAGCGCCTCGATCGCCGCCATGATGCGCGGCATGTCGCGCCGGTACTCGCCGCCGGAGGCGTTCGGGTTGGTGATCGCCACCATCCTTCCTTTGGGAGCCCTCACGGCAAAGCCTCCTCGGCGCGGTCCGACAGGCGCAGCACCGTCGCGTAGCCGGCGGCGCGCGCCAGCCCGACGGCGCGCCCGAAGTCGCGCCCGACGTCGGCGGCGCGGTGCGCGTCCGACCCGAACGTGAGCGGGATCCCGCGGCGCGCCGCACGGGCGAGCAGCGTCGGGGCCGGGTAGGCCTCGCTCGCGTCGGCGTGCAGCCCCGACGTGTTCAGCTCGATCGCCAGGCCGGCCTCCCTGATCGCGTCGAGAGCGGCATCCTCGGCGGCCGTCGTCGGCGTCGAGGCCATCCGGCCGAACTTCTTCGGCAGGTCGAGGTGACCGACGACGTCGAAGCGGCCCCACGTCGCCGCCCGCACGACGGTGTCCCAGTACGCGCGCCAGACGGCGTCGGGGTCGTCCCAGCGCGGGTCGTCGCGCAAGGAGGGCGCGTCGAAGGCGAACCCGTCGGCGAAGTGCACCGAGCCGATGACGTAGTCGAACGGCTCCCGGTCGAGCAGCTCCTCGAGCTCGGGTTCGGCGCCGGGCACGTAATCGATCTCGATACCGAGCAGCACGCGTACGCCGGCGCCCTTCGCAGCCCGGCGCACGGCGCGCGCGTAACCCGCCACGTCCTGCCCGGCAAGACCGTACGGCTCGTCGTCGAACTCCTCCTCGCAGACGCGCGGCACCAGATGGTCGCTGAAGCCCATCTCGCCCAGTCCGAGCTCCACGGCACGCGCCACGAAGCCGTCCATGGCGCCCTCGCCGTCCGAGAGCGCGGTGTGGATGTGGTAGTCGTTCATCGCCTCGTCCTGGTCGCGGCAAACACCCATACCAGGAGCATTCCCGCGAGAAAGCCTCCGATGTGCGCGAAGTATGCCACACCGGCACCGGCGCCCAGACTCGCCACCCCCTCGAGCGTCTGCATCAAGAACCAGACCCCGAGCAGGACCCAGGCAGACACCTGCACGACCGGGAAGACGAAGACCAGCACGAACACGGCCGTCACCCGCGCCCCGGGCCAGCGTACGGCGTAGGCGCCGAGGACGCCGGCCACGGCGCCGCTGGCGCCGATCACCGGCGTCGTCGAATCGACGTCGACCGCCACCTGGGCGGCGGCGGCGAGCAGCCCGCACACCAGGTAGAAGGCGAGAAACCGCGCCCGCCCCAGCAGCGCCTCCACGTTGTCGCCGAAGATCCACAGGTACAGCATGTTGAAGATGAGGTGCAGCCAACCGCCGTGGACGAACATGCCGGTGAGGAGCGTCGCCCACCACGGCACGAGGTCGGAGGGCGCAATGTCGACGTGGTGGGCGATCTCGTAAGGGACCATGCCGGCGCGGGCGACGAAGCCTTCCGGCGTCAGGCCCCACCGCGGGAGCAGGAGCTGAAAGGCGAACACCGCGGCGTTCGCCGCGATCAGTGCCACGGTGACGACCGGGACCCTCCCGGACGGGTTCTCGTCGCGAAGCGGGATCACGGGCCGTCCGGCGGCGCGACGCCCGCCGTCACGTCAAGATGCGGCAGCCGCAGACCTTGAACTCGGGGATCTTGGCGAGCGGGTCCCGCGCCGGGTTCGTGAGACGGTTGGCGGGCGACTCCCAGAAGTGGAAGGGGATGAACACGGTGCCCGGGCGAACACGCCTCGTCACATGTACGGGGACGTCGATGCGCCCGCGGCGCGTCTCGACGACGATCGCCGCGCCGTCGGCGATGCCGTACTCCCCGGCATCGGCCGGGTTGACCTCGACGAACCCGGACGGCACGAGCTCGTTCAGCCCGTCGGAACGGCGCGTCATCGTGCCCGTGTGGTAGTGCTCGAGCATGCGACCGGTGGTGAGCGTGAGCGGGTACTCCTCGTCGGGCTCTTCCGCCGGCGCGCGGTAGGCCACCGGGAAGAACCTGCCGAGTCCGCGGGTGAACCGACCTCGGTGCAGGATCGGCGTGCCCGGGTGGTCCCGGTCGGGGCACGGCCAGCAGAGGCCGCCGGACTCGAGACGATCGAAGGTGACCCCCCCGTACGACGGCGTCAGGGCGGCGACCTCGGCCATGATCTCGCGCGGGTGGCGGTAGTCCCAATCCGCCCCCATGCGACGGGCGAGATCGACGATGATGCGCCAGTCGGCACGGGCCTCGCCGGGCGACGGCACGGCGGCGTGAAGCAGCTGGACCCTGCGCTCGGTGTTGGTGAAGGTACCGTCTTTCTCGGCGAAGGACGCGGCCGGGAGCACCACGTCGGCGAGCGCCGCCGTCTCGCTCAGGAAGATGTCCTGCACGACGAGGAAGTCGAGGCCGCGCAGCGCCTCCTCGACGTGCGTCTGGTCGGGGTCCGACAGCATCGGGTTCTCGCCCATGACGTACAACGCGCTGACGTCGCCGGCGGTCATCGCGTCGAAGGCCTCCGTCACGGTCAGCCCGGGCGTATCCGGCAGATCGACACCCCAAGCCTCGGCGAACCGGCTGCTCACCTCCGGGTCGGCGACCGCCTGGTAGCCCGGGAAGACGTCGGGCAGGGCGCCCATGTCGCAGGCGCCCTGGACGTTGTTCTGGCCGCGCAACGGGTTGACGCCCGTGCCCGGACGCCCGAGGTTGCCGGTCAGAAGCGCGAGGTTCGAGAGCGCCAGCACGTGCTCGGTGCCGTGCGAGTGCTGGGTGATGCCCATGGCGTAGAGGATCGCGCCGCGCGCCGCCGTCGCGAACGCCCTCGCGGCCGCGCGCAACTCCTCTGCCGGCACGCCCGAGATCTCCTCGACGAGCCCCGGCGTGTAGGTCGCGAGGATCTGCGCCATCTCGTCGAGACCCTCCGTGCGCGCGGCGATGAACGCCTCGTCGGCGAGCCCCTCTTCGAGGATCACGTTCATCATGCCGTTGAGCACGGCGACGTTGGTCCCCGGGCGCAGTCGCAGGTGATGATCGGCGCGGCGCGCGATATCGACCTCGCGCGGGTCGACGACGATCACCGTCGCGCCGCGGCGCTGCGCCTTCTTGACGCGCAGCGCCGCGATCGGGTGCGACTCGGTGGTGTTCGAGCCGACGATCAGGAACGCGTCGGCCGTCTCGAGGTCGTCGAACGAGTTCGTCATCGCGCCGCTGCCGAGAGACTGTCGCAGCCCGGTCACCGACGACGCATGGCAGAGCCGCGCGCAGTGGTCGACGTTGTGGGTGCCCACCACGGCACGCATGAACTTCTGAAAGAGGTAGTTCTCCTCGTTCGTGCAGCGCGCCGACGAGAAGCCCACGATCGCATCTGCGCCGCGCGCGGCGCGCACTTCGCCCAGCCGCCGCGCCACGAGGTCGAGCGCCTCGTCCCAGGTGGCCGGGACCAGCTCGCCGTCGCGCCGTATCAGAGGCGTCGTCAGCCGATCCGGGTGACCGATGAACGCGAAGCCGTAGCGGCCCTTCACGCAGAGGTTGCCCTGGCCCGGGCCTTCCCCGACCCGCGACGTGACCTGGACGACGCGGCCGTCCTTGACCTGCAACTGGACGGTGCAGCCGCAGCCGCAGTAAGTGCACACAGAGTCGACGGGGGTCGTGTCCCAGGTGCGGCCCTGCAGCCGGCTCAGCTTGTCCTGCAGGGCGCCCGTGGGGCAGGCCGACACGCAGTTCCCGCACATCTCGCACTCGGTCTCGACCATCGAGCGCCCGAACGAGGTCGTGACCACGGCGTCGAACCCCCGCTCCGCCACTTCGAGGACGTGACACTGCTGCACCTGCTCGCAGACGGCGACGCAGCGCCCGCAGAGTATGCACTTCGTGGGGTCGTAGGCGATGAACGGCGTGTCGTCGCGCGCCTCGTACCGACGCACGGCCCCGGCGTAGGTCGTGGCCCCCACCTGGTAGCGATACGCGAGCTCCTGCAGGCGACAGCGGCCGGCCTGATCGCAGACGAGGCAGTCACCGCGATGGTCCGAAAGGAGCAGGTCGAGCAGGCTGCGCCGCTCGCCGGCAAGCTCCTGCGTCTCGGTGGCGACGACCATGCCCTCGCCGACCTCGGTCGCGCAGGCGGCCACGAGGCCAGGCCGTCCCTCGACCTCGACCAGGCAGAGGCGGCAGGCGCCGATGGGCTCCAGCCGGTCGTCCTGGCAGAGTGAGGGGATGTCGATGCCCACCGCGCGGGCGGCACGGAGGATCGTCGTCCCGGGATCGGCCGAGACCGTCCGCCCGTCGATCGTCAGGTTCACGCGCCGCCTCCCTGGGGTCGCGTCCACGCCGTCAACGCGCCCATTGTAGACGGGCGGCGCAAGCTCTGCGCCGCCGGGCGCGTCGCGGCCCGCGTGGTCGTCCCCGGCGGCGCACTATGGTACGGTATCCGGACTGTTCGGTAGCCGAACTTCATGGAGGTGGCGACGTGCCGGCCGTGAACCCCGACACCACCGCGGCCCTGGTATGGCTTCTGCCGCAGGTCGCGGTCGCGCTGTACGAATCCGCCCCGCACATCGAGGCGCGGCGCGCCGCACGCGAGCGTCTCACGGCGCGCCAGATGCGCGCCGTCCTGTACCTCGCGGGCGGCGAGCCGCACACCATGGGCGACATCGCCGCCGGCCTCGGCATCGGCCGGGCGGCGGCGTCGGAGATGGTCGACCGCCTGGTGGAGAAAGGCGTCGCACTGCGCGACGCCGACCCCGACGACCGGCGCGTCGTGCGTGTGCGCCTCGCGCCGCGGGCGCACCGCTACGCCGCCCGCGCGCTGGCCGCATGGCGAGCGCGCGTCGACGACGCCCTGACACGCACTCCCGGCCTCGACCCGGAGGCCCTC
>CAZTMO010000089.1:0-7572 GCA_964615105.1 uncultured Thermoleophilia bacterium | reverse complement strand
CGTAGGCCTCGTACGTCTCGAGCATCGTGAACTCGGGGTTGTGCTTGAAGCTCACACCCTCGTTGCGAAAGTCCTTGCCGATCTCGTAGACCCGGTCGATGCCGCCGATGATGCAGCGCTTGAGATAGAGCTCGACGGCGATGCGCAGGTAGAGGTCCCGCTTGAGCTCGTTGTGGTGAGTCACGAACGGGCGCGCCATGGCCCCGCCGTAGAGCGGCTGCAGCACGGGCGTCTCGACCTCGACGAAGCCGCGCGCGTCAAGGAAGTCGCGAATCGTCCTGATGATGAGGGCGCGTTTGACGAACACGTCGCGCGACTCGTCGTTGACCGCCGTGTCGAGGTAGCGCTTGCGGTAGCGCAGCTCGACGTCGGTGAGGCCGTGGAACTTCTCGGGCAACGGCCTCAGCGACTTCGTCAGGAGTTGCCACGAGGTCATGCGCAGCGAGAGCTCGCCGCGGCGCGTGCGCATCATCGTGCCCTCGGCGCCGACGTGATCGCCGAGGTCGAGATGCTCGAGCGCCTCGTAACGCTCCGGCCCCAGCGCGTCGAGGGCACAGAAGAGCTGGAGCTCGCCGCTCATGTCCTTGACGACGAGAAAGGTGACCTTGCCGTGGATGCGTTTGGCCATGACGCGGCCGGCGACGCGGTGCACGTCGACCGCGTCCCGGCCGGCCTCAAGGTGCGCGTAGGCCTCGCGCAGCGGACCTATCTCGTCGCGCGGCTGGTACTTGGTGGGGTAGGCGGCGCCGGTCTCGCGCCACGCCGCGAGCTTGGCCCGCCGCTCGGCGAAGACGTCGCCGCCACGCTCAGGGACCTCGTCCACGGCGGCGGCTAGGCTCTCTCGATGGCCAGGACCTTGAACTTCTTCGAGCCCTGGGGAACGGCCACGGTGACCTTGTCGCCCGGCTTGCGGCCCATGATGGCGCGCCCGACCGGCGACTCGTTGGAGAGCTTGTGGTCGGTCGGGTCGGCCTCGGCCGAGCCGACGATCGCGTACTGCACGACCTCGCCACGTTCCATGTCCTGGATGGTGACCTTGGTGCCGACGCCGACGGTGTCGGTGCTGACGGTGTCAGAGTCGATCACGGTCGCCCCCCGCAACTTCTCTTCGAGGGCGTAGATGCGCGCCTCGAGGAGGGCCTGCTCGTTCTTGGCGTCGTCGTACTCGGAGTTCTCCGAGATATCGCCGAAGTCGCGGGAGTTGCGGATGCGCTCGGCGACCTCCTCACGCTGCACCGTCGAAAGGTAGTCGATCTCGTCCTTGAGACGGCGGTACCCTTCGGGCGTGAGGATGATCTCCCTGTCGGCCACTGCGTCCTCCTACACGAACCGCCGGGGAGCACTGGAGCGCTCCCCGGCAGGAATGGCACGCCAGTATAGGCCATGCCACCGGGACTGGCAAACCCCAGCGTAGTAGCGCTTTTTGCCGCCGCGCGACAGGGGTCCCGGCGAGCCGGAGTGGAGCCCGCGCTGCGCGGCGCCCCAGGGACCTCGAGCGCCCTTCCGCGTGCTTGCCCTCACATCGCCATCAGGGCGCGGACCTCGGCCTCGTTGCCGGCCTGCATCAGCGCCGTGGCGAGGCCTTTGTCCAGGGCGCCGGCGCGGCGGAACTTCGGCCAGAACTGGCGCAGGTGTCCCACGCCTCGCGGACCGGATCCCGCGAACACCTCATCGACGAAACGGCGCACCTCGGCGACCCGTTCGTAGAGCTCAGGAGCAGGTCTGTCGGCGAGGATCTCGCTGAAGAGCCAGGGACGGCCCACGGCGTGGCGCGCGATCGTGACCGCGGCCGCGCCGGCGTCCAGCAGGGCGAGGGCGGCGGCGCGGCCGTCGACGTCGCCGGAGGCGACGACCGGGACGCTCAGCTCCGCCGCCAGCGCCACCGTCACGCTATGGTCGGCGCGGCCGCGGTAGAGCTGCGCCGCCGTCCGCGGGTGCACGCAGATCGCGGCTGCGCCGGCGGCGACGAGGCGGGGCGCCAGCCGGCGCCCCGCCTCGTCGCCCTCGCGCAGCCCGCTGCGGATCTTGACCGTCACCGGCACGTACGCCGGGACGGCGGCGACCACGGCGCGTACCACGGCCTCAGCCGTGGCCGGCGCCCCGAGAAGCGCCGCCCCTGCGCCGGTCTTGACGACCTTGCGCACCGGACAGGCCATGTTGAGGTCGACGAGGTCGGCTCCGGCCGCGACGCACGCCTCGGCGGCGCGGGCGAGCGCCGCCGGGTCCGCGCCGAAGAGCTGGAAGCCGATGGGGTGTTCGTCCTCGCCGCACGTGAGGTAGTCGAGTGTGCGGCGGTTCGCGTGGACGACCCCCATCGCAGCGATCATCTCGGTGTGGACGAGGCCGGCGCCCCAGCGCCGTACGCTGCGCCTGAAGGCCTGTGTCGTGATCCCCGCCATGGGGGCCATGAAGAGTCGGCGGTCGAGGATCAGCGCCCCGAGCGCGAGCGACTGCCTCAGCGGCTCGCTCACGGCAGGTCCGGGCGCCGACGGTCGTCCGCCCGCTCGCCGTTCGTCCCGCGCCGCGCGCGCACCCAAAGCCGGCGTCAGGCGCCGCGCTGCCGGCGCATGACGATCTCGATGCCGCGCAGCGTCAGGTACGGATCGACGGTCTCGATCACGTCGGTGTGACGCCCGATGAGCTCGGCCAGCCCCCCGGTCGCGATCACGCGGCAGCACACGCCGAGTTCCTTCCAGATCGCGCGCACGATGCCCTCGACCTCGCCGGCGAAGCCGTAGAGGGCGCCCGACTGAAGCGCCTCGGTCGTCGACTTGCCGATGACGTGTTCGGGCTCGCGGAGCTCGACCTTGACGAGCTTCGCGGCCCGCGTCGTGAGCGCTTCAAGTGAGACCTCGATGCCGGGCGCGATCGCGCCCCCGAGGTACTCGCCCTCGGCGGAGATCACGTCGAACGTCGTCGCCGTCCCGTAGTCGGCGACGATGCACGGGCCGCCGTAGCTCTCGTAGGCGGCCACCGCGTTGACGATGCGGTCGGCGCCCACCTCCGCGGGGTTCTTCATCGCGATACGCATGCCTGTACGCGCTCCTGGACCGACGACGAACGGCGTGATCCCGAGGTGCTTCTCGGACATCTCGACCCACTGCTGCGTGAGTCTGGGGACGACCGATGCGATCCCGACCTCGTCCACGGTCTCGCGCAGCGAGTCGCCCTGCAGCGAGAAGAACCCCAGAAGCAGGCCGGCGATCTCGTCGCTCGTGCGGTGGCGCACGGTGGCGATGTGCCACTCGCTGGTGACCGTCTCGCCATCCATGAGGCCGATGTGGGTCTGCGTGTTCCCGACGTCGACGACGAGCAGCACCGTCAAGCCTCCAGGTCGAGAGCGATGTCGATCCACGGGCTGCGCGTCGTGAGCGCCCCGGCGGAGATCACGTCGACCCCGGTCGCCGCGAGGTCGCGCACGCGCTCGAGCGTGACGCCCCCGGAGACCTCGACCACCGCCCGGCCGGCGACGTGCGCCACGGCGGCGCGGGTCTGGTCGAGGTCCATGTTGTCGAGCAGAACGACGGTCGCGCCGGCGGCCAGGGCCTCATCGAGTTGCGCGAGATCGTCGACCTCGACCTCGACGCCGTGCGCGTGGCCGACCGCGGCACGGACGGCGGCGACAGCCGCGCCGACGCCGCCCGCGGCGCGGGCGTGGTTGTCCTTGATCATCGCCGCGTCGAACAGGCCGAAGCGGTGCGGCAGACCGCCGCCCTGGACGACGGCGAACTTCTCGAGGGCGCGCAGGCCCGGCGTCGTCTTGCGCGTCGCCGCGATGCGCGCCTTCGTGCCCTCGGTCTCGGCGACGAACCGCGCTGTCATGGTCGCCACGCCCGAGAGCCGGCCAAGAAAGTTGAGGCCGGTACGCTCCAGCGCCAGGACAGATGCGCCGCGGCCGACGACGCGGGCCAGCACATCGCCGGCGATGAAGCGCTCGCCGTCATCGCGCTCGAAGCTCACGCCGATGTGCTCGTCGACGATCCGGGCCGCCTCTTCGAAGGCCAGGCGGCCCGAGAGCACACCGGCCTCGCGCGCGACGACCTGGGCGCGGACCTCCCGCGAGAACGCACCGCCGGCGAGGTCGCCATAGCCGGCGAGGTCCTCGTCGAGGGCGCGCCGTGCCGCTTCGCGCGCGGCGCGCCGCTGCCACACGTCGTTCATCGCCTCTCCCCTCCTGTCCCGACCACACTCGGGCCGGCTCCCCCCGCCTCGCCCACGCGCACGCCTGTTCCTGCCGCTTCGCCCACACGCACGCCCGCTCCTCCCGTGTCGCCAAGCATCACGCCGGCTCCTCGCGTTGAGACGCCGGCAGGCGCAGCGTGACATGTCGCCGCCAGCGCTCGTCGTCGCGGTCGGGGAAATCCTCACGAAGGTGCACTCCTCGCGACTCCTCGCGCAGCAGCGCCGACTTGGCGATCTGTGTCCCCAGGGTGAGCAGGTTCAGGGCCTCGTATTCAGCCACGCCCGTGCGCGCGAACGAAAGGCCTGAGGTCAGGCGCTGCAGCTCGACGATCGCCGCCCGCAGACCGGCTTCATCGCGCACGACCCCGGCGCGGCGCAACATGGTCTCCGTGAGGGTGCGCCGCGCCTCGGCGGCGTCGACGCCGTCCCGCGGCTCCACCGCGCCCTCGGGCAGCGCGAAACGCAGGCGGCGCACGTCCTCCCCGAGGCCACCGATGTAGCGGTCGAGGTCGCGCACCACGCGTTCCGAGAACACGAGGCCCTCGAGCAGCGAGTTCGAGGCCAGCCGGTTGGCGCCGTGCACACCGGTGTTCGAGCACTCGCCGCTGGCGTAAAGGCCGGGTACCGAGGTACGTCCCCAGACGTCGGTGACGACGCCGCCGATGAAGTAGTGACAGACAGGGGCTACGGGAATGCGATCGGTGGCGAGCGTCAGGCCGTGCGCGGCGAGCCCGGCGCTGACCGTGGGAAAGCGCCGGGCGAGCATCTCGGGGTCGAGATGCGTCGCGTCGAGGTAGACGAAGTCCGTCTTCTCGCGCCGCATCTCGGCGACCATGCCGCGCACCACGACGTCGCGCGCGGCGAGCTCGGCCCGCGGGTCGTGCTGCTCCATGAAGCGCTCGCCGGCCATGTTGCGCAGGTACGCACCTTCGCCACGCAGCGCCTCGGTGATGAGCAACACCGTCTCCTGACCCTCGACCGCGAGCCCCGTCGGATGGAACTGGACGAACTCGAGATCGCGGATCGCCGCGCCGGCACGGTACGCCATGGCGATACCGTCGCCGGTGGCCACCGTCGGGTTGGTGGTGCGCCCGTACACCTGACCGGCGCCACCGGTGGCGAGGATCGTGACCATGGCCAGGTTGAGCGTGACCTGCCCGTCGTCGAGGCTCATCGAGAGCGCGCCGACGCAGCGCCCATCGAGCGTCAGCAGATCGATGACGAACTCGTTCTCATAGAGCTGTACCCGGCTGCCGACCTTCGCCGCTTCGGCAAGGGCGCTCGAAACCTCGCTGCCGGTGGCGTCGCCGCCGGCGTGCACGACGCGCGCGACCGAGTGCGCCCCCTCGCGCCCGAGCACGATCTCACCGTCGACACGGTCGAAGTGCGGGCAGATCTCGAGCAGCTCCCGCACGCGGTCCGGACCTTCGTCGACGAGCACGCGGACCGCCTCCTCGTCACAAAGGCCCGCCCCGGCCTTGACCGTGTCCTCGAAGTGCAGGTCGGGCGAGTCGGACTCGCCCAGCGCGGCCGCGATGCCGCCCTGGGCGAGAAAGGTGGTCGTGTCGTCGAATCCGGCCTTGGTGAGGAGGCCGACGCGCCAGCGGCGGGCGGCGGAGATGGCGGCCGTCAGGCCGGCGATGCCGCCGCCCAGCACGAGCACGTCGAACGCGCGCCGGTGCAGCTTCTCGCCCTCGAGCCGGGCGATGTACGGACGTGACATGCAGTCGCCCTCGTCCCCGCGCCCCGGCTACTCGACCATCCGCGTCACGGCGCGCAGTGCCCTCTCGCGCACATCGTCCGGCACGGTGACCTCGTTGAGGCCGTCACGCAGCGCCGCGATCGCCCCATCGAGTGTGCCGAGCTTCATGTTCGCGCACACGGCGTACTCGCTCGCCGCCACAAAGGTCCGGTCGGGATGCCGTCTGTGAAGGCCGGTCAGCAGCCCGACCTCGGTGGCGACGATGTACACCGGCGTGTCGTCCGTCTCGGGGTAGCGCAACATGCCCGACGTGCTGGTGACGACGTCGGCGAGGTCGACCACCGCGCGCGGACATTCCGGGTGCGCCATGACCTTGGCGCCCGGGTGCTCCGCGCGCCGCGCGACGACGTCGTCGGGCTGGATGATCGCGTGGGTCGGACAGTACCCCGGCCAGAGGACCATGTGCCGGCCCGTCTGGCGGTTCACCCAGTCGCCGAGGTGCTGATCGGGGACGAAGACGATCTCCTGGTCCATCGGGTAGCGCGCCACGATCTGCCCGGCGTTGGCGCTCGTGCAGCACACGTCGACTTCGGCCTTCACCGCGGCCGTCGTGTTCACGTACGCGACCACGACGGCGCCCGGGTGCCCGGCGCGCAGCCGGCGCACGTCGTCGGCGGTGATCATCTCGGCCATGGGGCAGCCGGCGCGCGCATCGGGCATGAGGACGGTCTTCTCGGGCGAGAGGATCTTGGCCGTCTCCGCCATGAAGTGGACGCCGCAGAAGAGGATGACCTCGGCGTCGGTCGCCGCCGCCTTGCGCGCCAGTTCCAGCGAGTCGCCGACGAAGTCGGCCGCCTCCTGGAGCTCGGCGCGCTGGTAGTTGTGCGCGAGGACGACCGCGTTGCGCGCCGCGGCGAGCTCCCGGAGCTCCGCCCGCCGCGCCGAGAAGTCAGTGCTCACCGCTCAAGCCTCCGCGCCGTCGTATGGACGTACGGCCTGGTCGCGGGCGAGGGCCGACGCCAGGCCGCCGACGTCGACGTCGGGCATCCCGGCGGCCCAGCCCCAGATCTCGGCGAGGGGCGCCAGCACGAAGGCGCGCTGGAACATGCGCGGGTGCGGCAGGGTCAGCTCCGGGTCGTCCGACTCGACGCCTTGGAAGAGCAGTATATCGACATCGAGCGTGCGCGGGCCAAACCGGCGCTCCCTCTCCCTGTGGCAGGCCTGTTCGATCGCCTGACAGGCGCGCAGGAGGTCGCGCGGCGCCAGACTGGTCTCGAGGCAGACGACCTGGTTGAGAAACGCCGGCTGGTCGGGGAGCTCCTGCGGCGCGGTCTCGTAGACGCGCGAGGCGGCGAGCAGGCGCGTGCCAGGCAGGGTTGACAGGGCGGCACGCGCCGACGCGAGATACCGCGTGCGGTCGCCGAGGTTGGACCCGAGCGCGACGAACGCGCGTCGCCCGACGTCGCCGTTCGCCGCTGTGCCGTCGCCGCGTTCCATGATGTGCCCCGCCGCGTCCCCGGCGCGGCGCTCACCGGCCGCGCCGCGCCTCAGGCGCGGCGCGCCACCTCGACCCGCGCCGCGTCCACGGGCACCGATACCGGCGGCGCGACTTTGGCCACGGCGACCTCGAGGGCGGTGAGCGCGAAGCCCTCCCATACCCGGTCGACGATCGCCGCCGCAAGGCGCTC
>CAZTMO010000088.1:0-7640 GCA_964615105.1 uncultured Thermoleophilia bacterium | reverse complement strand
CGCTGGGGGGGCCTCGGGAGGGGGGGAGCCCGGGGGGCCGGGCGCGGGACGCCTGGTGCGTGGGCGGGTTGGCCGGGAAGCGGCGGTCGCGGGGGGCGGCCCCGGCGGCGGCGGGCCCGCCGCGAGACCCGGTTCAGCGTACCGTCAGCCGGTTGGACGCGGCCTTGCGCTGGACGTTGCCCGCCCGGTCGACCGCGTAGACGTAGAAGCGATAGGTGCCGACCGGCAGCTTGCACAGGAAGCGCTTCGCCACCACCTTGTTCACGCGTACGCTGTCGTACGTGCGCTGCCATCTCACGCGGCCCTTGCCGTCCTTGACGACGAGCCGCAACTTCGCCTTCGGCGCACAGGGCTTCGCGTCTTCGATCTTGCACCTGAGCGCCACGGAGCGGTTGCGCACGACCGAGGCGGCGTACGGCGCTTTGGTCACAGGCCGTCGCGTGTCGATGCGCGCGACGAACGTCTTGACCGCCTCCGCGTTACCGGCCTCGTCGCTGGAGTAGTAGCCGACCGTGTGAGGCCCGTCCATGCTGTGATCGGCGAGACCCGCGATGGTAACCTGCGTTCCCGGCATCCAGTCGCCGCCGTCGATCCGGTAGAACGTCGTGGCCACGCCGGAGAGGTCGTCGGACGCAGCCAGCGACACCACCACGTCGGTGCGACTCCATCCCTTGGGCACCGGCGTCGTCGTCGTGACCGGCGCCGCCGCGTCGATGTTCACGTAGCCCGTCAGGCGCTCGCTCTCCTGGGCGAGACCGTCGACGACGTAGTAGGAGACGGTGTGGCGACCGACGCCTGACACGCTGAAGCTCGCGGGGCTGGCGACGCTCTGCCAGTCGCCGCCGTCCAACTGGTACCAGACTGTGTACGGGGCATTGCCGCCACCGCCGGCGATGCTCACGTTCGCCGGCGTGTTGCGCCAGTGCGGATCGTCGTCGGGAGCGAGCCCGGAGGCCTCGGCGTAGAGCGGCGCGATGTTCACCCAACCCGTGTGGACCGCTTCGACGTTCCCCGCCGCGTCCACGGACCAGTACGTCACCGGATGCCGGCCGTCGCCGCCGACGGTGAAGGGGCCCGCGTAGAGCTGCTGCTCACCGCCGTCCACAGTGTAATGAGTGGCGGCGACGCCTGACGCGACGTCGCTTGCCGAGAGCGTGACCGTGCGCGCGGTCTGGGACCAGCCGGTGAGCTTGTCGAACAGGCCGTCGGCGGTCGTCTTGGCCGGCGTCGCGTCGATCCGCACCGTGCAGGCGCCCGTGGTGCTCGCATTGCCGGCGGCGTCCAGGGCGCGGTACTCGTAGACGTGCTGTCCGTCGTTGGCGCCGCTCGCCGGCGCGGCGACGACGAAGCTGTGACCCGTCGTCGCGAGCCAGCGCCCGCCACCCTGCAGGCGGTACTCGGTGCCCGCCACGCCGCTGCCGCCGGCGTCCGCCGGGCTGAGGTGGACGGTCACATCCGTCCGGTGCCATTGCCCGTCGGCATCGTCGCCCACGGTGGGGGCGATCGCATCGATGTTGACCCAGCCTGCGTGCGCTTCCTCGGTGTTCCCCGCCTTGTCTTGCGACCAATAGGTCACACGGGTCCGGCCGGGAGTGGTGATGGTGAAGGGCGCGCTGTAGGTCTGAGGCGCGCCACCGTTCAGGGCGAAGTAGGTGGCGGCGACCCCGGAGGTCGGGTCGGTCGCCGTCAGCGTGACGGTCACTCCCGTGTTCGTCCAGCCGGAGTGGTCGTCCGCCTGCAGGCCCATTGCCGTCGTCACCGGAGGCGTCAGGTCGGCGACGGCGGCCACGATCGTGCCCCCGTCGCCGACGGCGTACAGGCTCCTGCCGGCGCGCGCGACGGCGCGCAAGTTCGCCTTCGTAGTGGAGGCCTGCGTGGCCCAGGTCGCGCCCGCGTCGCCCGAGTAGCGGATCAGTCCTCCGGGACCGATGAGCCAGACGTTGCCGGCGGCGTTGGCGGCGACGTCGTACAGGGACGACCTTGTGCCGGACGACAGGTTCGTCCAGGATGAACCGTCGGTGCTGTGCCGGACCATGCCGCCCGAGCCGACTTCCCACCCGTTGCCGGCGCCGACGAACAGCAGGCCGTACACCGTCTGCCTCCTGCCGAGGTTGACCGGGGTCCACGAGGCGCCGCCGTCGGTCGTGCGGAGCTGGGCCCCCCGATTGCCCCCGGCCCAGCCGTTCGCGGCGCCGGCGAAGGCGACCCCGTTCAACGTCTGCCATGTGCCGGACCGCTGCGCCGTCCAGGTGGCGCCGCCGTTGACCGTCGCAAGGATCGTGCCGCGTGAGCCCACGGCCCAGCCCCTGGTCCCGTCCGTCCACAACGCGAGAAGCCCGCTCGTCGTTCCCGAGGTCTGCTTCACCCAGGTGACGCCGCCGTCGGTGGTGTGGAGGATGAGACCCCGGTCACCGACGATCCAGCCGTTCGACGCGTCGACGAAGACGACGTCGCGCAGGTTCTCCGTCACGCCCGACTTCTGGCCGCGCCAGGTGGCGCCGGCGTTCGTCGTAGAGCGGATCACACCGCCTGCGCCGACCGCCCAACCGTTGTCGACGGTCACGAACGAGACGCCGTAGAGCGTGCGCGTGGTCCCCGACTTCTGCGCGGTCCATGGGCTGTAGGTCGCGGCGCCGGCCGTGGCCGCCGGTGCCGTGAGGACAAGCAGCGCGGCGGCCATGACGATGAGCGTCGCTCTCGTCGGCCGCATTCGCCTCGCTCGGAGCCTTCGTCGCTTGGTGTCCATCTGCTCGACCTCCAGTCGCATCATGTCGCGTACGGTCTGCGGCGGGCGTTGCCTCGGCCTGCGGCCGACCAGCCCGTCCGACATGAATCGTCGGAAAGGGCGCCCCGGGACACGATGAGATAGGCGTCTACCACCCTGGAGCCGCGGGTCGCCGATGGCTTCAAGCGCGGTCTTCCGATACGTGATGTCGGCGTGGGCTCGTCAAAGACCGCCGGACCTCCCGCTCGAGACAGCCGGCTCGCGGATTCGTCTAGACTACGCACGCCACAGGCGGTCGCACGAAGACGGTCCGTCCCTTGCCGGACTGCGCACAGTCGCCCCCAGCGACCCGGGACTGCGTACAGTCGCCCTCAGCGACTCGACCGTCTCTCAGGGCCGGGTCCGACCTACGAAGGAGGCAGGCGAAGGACATGACGAAGACGAGGTTCCCGAGGTCTCTCCGGACACTGGGTTCGATCGTGCTGCTCGTCGCGGGAGCCCTGGTCGCGGTCCCGTCGGCGGCGGCGGACGCGCCACTCATGACGCTCACCCCGTCACACCCGGTGCTGACCGCGTACTCGCCACTCACACTGACTGCGGCCATCGACGTGCCCGGCGCCACCCTCGCTTTGAGCCGTATGGTGGCGACTGAGGACACGTTCGTCCTCATGCGCACGGCGACGGTCGCGGCGAACGGCCGCGTCTCATGGACGTTGCGCCCAAAGCACTCGACCACCTACAGGATCGACTTCGCCGGCGACGGGCAGTGGGAACCCGCATCTGCGGAGGTCGCGGTGTCGGTAAGGCCCCGCGTGCGACTGAGCGCTCCCTCGGCCGTGTACGAAGGTCGCAGGGTGAAGTTCACCGTGCGCGTCGACCCGGCGCATCCGGGAGCGACGGTGGGACTGCAGCGCAGGGTCGACGGTGTCTGGACGGACTGGCGCACGGTGGCGCTGGACGAGCAGTCACGAGGAGTGTCCGTGTGGCGGACTGCCGGCATCAAGACCTTCGCGTTCCGCGCCGTCGCCGCGGCCGACGAAAGCCACGCCGCCGGCAAGAGCGCCAAGGTGACGCTGAAGGTGCGCGACCCCAATCCGTACGGCGTCCCCCGCCGCCCGGCCCACTTCATCGTCGTCGACAAGTCGCAGTACAAGCTCTACTACCACGAGCACGGGCGCATCGTCAGGATCTTCGTCTGCGTGCTCGGCAAGGCCTCTACCCCCACCCCGTTCGGCCGCTTCAAGATCTACGCCAAGGACACCGACGTCGGCGGCCCTTACGGGCCGCGCCGCATGCGTTACCGCGGCCTGTACGCGATCCACGGGACCAACGAACCCTGGCTGCTCAAGCGCTTTCCGCGCAGCTACTCGCACGGGTGCACGCGGCTGTCCAACGCGAACATCCGCTGGCTCTTCGCGCGCTGCGCCGTGGGCACGCCGGTGTGGAACGTGCCCTGACCCCTGGGCACCTTGCGAGAGCCCACCGCGGACGCCGCGGTCACCGCTCCTCGAGCGGCGCGCCGCCCGCGGCTGCGCTGAACATCCAAGTGCGGGCTTCAAGCTTGCAGGCAGTGACCGTCTTTCGGACGACCTGACACACGCGAATGCCCGGCCCCTTGGTTTCGACGGACCGGCGTACTATGGTGTCCCCAACACGTGCCACAGACCGATGGCTGTCGAGCGTGGAAAGGTCCTCGCCGGCATCGGTATTGACGGGGGCTTCACGATCACAAGGACACATCAGACATGCGCCCGGATATTCGTCCGGTCGGACGAACAAGTGATTGGCCGGGGCGCAGTCCGTTCGCATGAGCTGACCGGCGGCCACCTATTCAGGAGGTAGCGATGTCCACCACACCGGAGAACACCCGCGCCGCGCCGCAGGGCGACTCGGGAATCGTGGGCGATCCCGAGGTCCGCGCCGAGATCGAGCGCCGCCTCGACGTGATCACCGCGCCCGACTACGACGATCCCGCACGCAGGAACTTCACGCGCGGTGACTGGCTCGCCTTCGCCGGCTTTCTCGCGGTGCTCGCGGTCGTCTTCACGGCCTGGGGGTACTGACGATGATCGACCAAGAGACAGAGGAATTCGCCGAACAGACCACGAGGGACGCGCTCTTCGGCACCGTGCCGCTCGTCCGCAGCGAGCGCGTCTGGGGCTTCCTCGACTTCAGTTGGGTGATGACCGGCCTCGCGATCGCGACCTGGGCCTTCATGATCGGCGGCGACGTCGTCTACTTTCTGGGCCTCAAGGCGGGCATCGCCGCCATGGTGCTCGGCAACTGCATCGGCCTCTTTTTCGTCATCATCAGCGTGCTGATGAACACCAAGTACGGGTTGGAGCACTTCAGCGCCATCCGCTCGGTGTTCGGCCGTCACGGCATCAAGCCGCTCATCTACATCCTCAACTTCCTGGTGTGCATCGGCTGGACCGGGGTGCTGTCGGTCATGTTCGGCCGCGCCGCCGTCCACGTGATCAACCACCTTGCGGGGACCGAATACGGCGGCGATTACTTTCTCGTCGGGGTGTTCGGGTTCGTCGCCCTGGCGGTCAGTTGGGTCGTGGTCGTCAAAGGGCCGGTGGCGCTCAAGTGGTTCAACCGCTTCGCCGCGCCGCTGCTCACGATCGTCCTCGTCATCATGTACTACTACGTCTTCAAGGAGACGAACTGGTCCGAGATGACGGCGGTCGAGCCGCTGGAGCCGTTCGGCATCAAGCAGGTCGACTTCATGATGGTCGTCGAGTTCAGTCTCGCCGGCGCCGTCTCCTGGTGGCCCGCGCAGGGCAACCTGAGCCGGCTCGCCACGACCCAGCGGTCCGCCGCCTGGGCGGCCCTGGTCGGGCTCCTGGTGGTGACCATGATCGCCCAGACCGTCGGCTTCATGGCGGCGCTGACGTTCCAGGAAGCGGACCCTACGGCCTGGATGATCCCTCTCGCGGGACCGGCGCTGGGCATCGTGATCCTGCTCTTCATCGCCTTCGCGAACATCACGACCATCTCGGTCCAGGCCTACCAGGTCTGCGTCGCCATGCGGCAGGAGGGAGTGAAGTACCTGTCGACGATGCGCTGGGACGTGCTCATCACGATCTTCCTCGGCCTCGCCGTGTTCCTGCTCATCAAACCCAGCCTCATCTACGATCATTTCTTCCAGTTCCTCTACTGGATCGGTCTGGGCTACGCCCCGCCCATCGGCATCATCTGCGTCGACTACTTCATCTTCAGGCGGCAGACGCTCGACGTGCGTGCGCTCTTCGATGCGCGCAGGGGGAGCCCCTACGACTTCTGGCGTGGCTGGAACATCGCCGCGTACATCGCCTTCGGCATCGGCGTGGGCACCTTCGGTGCGCTGATGAACCCGATCACGCTCTGGTACTCGGCGCCCTTCCCCTACACGTCCGCCACGATGGCCTCGATGGTCGTCGCGATGGTCGCGTACTTCTTGCTCACGCAGTTGTGGGTGAAGCGCGTCGGCAAGGGCGGGTATCAGTCCTGACTGAGGGGATGCAATGGTCGTGGGGCCGAGCCGCTCCAGCGGCGAGGCGACCGCACGTGAGACTGCGCGGTGACGAAGCGGTCCGCGCAGAGACGACGAGAAGGAGGGATGCGACGTATGGAAGAGAGTGAGGTCGGGTGCGCCCGTCCGACGGGCTCCGTCGTCGGCGCAGAGCCGACGCCGAAGGACGACGCACCGCCGGTCGAACAGAAGGAGACGAGTGTGAGCAGCATCATGGTGGGCCGCAAGGCGCCGGACTTCGTCTCGCCCGCCTACCACAAGGGCAAGTTCACCCAGGTCAAGCTGTCCGACTATCTCGGCAAGTGGGTGGTCCTCTGCTTCTACCCGGGTGACTTCACCTTCGTCTGACCGACCGAGATCTCGGCGGTCGCCGAGAAACACGACGAGTTCCAGGCCCTGGGCGCGCAAGTGCTTTCGGTGAGCGTGGACTCGCAGTTCGTCCACAAGATCTGGGACGAGAACGAGCTCTCGAAGATGACGGAGGGCGGGATCCCCTTCCCGATGCTCGCCGACGCGGCGGGCCACCTGGGGATGGCCTACGGGGTGTACGACGACGAGGCCGGCGTCGACGTCCGCGGACGTTTCATCATCGACCCGGACGGCGTGATCCAGGCCATGGAGGTGCTCACGCCGCCGGTCGGCCGCAAGGTCGCGGAGACCCTGCGGCAGCTCAAGGCGTTCCAGCACGTGCGCGCCACGGGCGGCAAAGAGGTCACGCCCTCCGGCTGGGAGCCGGGCAAGAAGGTCCTCAAGCCGGGCCCCGACCTCGTGGGACGCGTGTGGGAGGTCTGGCAGCCGAAGGAGGACGAGTAGCCCGGACGGGCGCCCGATCGCTCCATATCGGCGGCGGACGGCTCCCGACTGACGTCAGAACGGGAGCCCTCCGCGGAACGACGAGGGGGCCGGGGCGCCTGCGGCGCCCCGGCCCCCTCGGATCGTCCGTCTCTACGCTACGGCGAAGGGACCCTACTTGCTCTTCCCGATCTTGAACATCTTCGTGCCGCAGTTCGGGCACACGCCCTGGGTCGCAGGCTTGCCGTTCTTCATGGTGACCTGCTTCTCGTCCTTCATGACCCTCTTGGCGCGACACTTCACACAATAGGCCTCGGTCGCCATGCGGTCTCCTTTCGTGGCCCTCGCGGGCGGATGGCCCGCCCCCCAAACGGTCGCGCGCAGTATACGCTCGCTTCAACGGGGGCGCAACGAGCCTGCGTCGAGGCTGACGCGAGGCTGGGTCGCACGCCTCCAGTTGCCGTCCCGGCGGCCTGTTGGTACAACGTCCTCGTAGCGACGGCCGCCGGCCCCGGGCCGCGGCCCGACGGACCTCCGGCCTGAAAGGATGACCATGGACGAGGAGCTCCAGGCCACGATCCGCGCGCGCATCGCCGACGAGAACGT
>CAZTMO010000087.1:0-7674 GCA_964615105.1 uncultured Thermoleophilia bacterium | reverse complement strand
ACGGTCAGGGCCGAGGTCGTCGTGCGCGCCACCGAGGCGTTCACGCCGGAGCTGCCGGGGTACGAGCGCCACGTCGTCCCCATCTACTCGCTGATGATCGCCACCGAGCCGCTCTCCGATGAGACGTGGGAGCGCCTCGGCTGGCACGGTCACGAGGTGTTCGGCGACCTCCGCCACCTCATCTTCTACGCCTGCCGCACCGACGACGGCCGCATCGCCATCGGCGGGCGCGGGGCGCCTTACCACTACGACTCCAAGCTCAGCGACGACTTCACCCGCAACGCCCGCGTGCAGGACGGTCTGCAGCAACTGATCCGCGCCCTTTTCCCGCAGATCGGCCCCTTCCGCGTCACTCACCGGTGGGGCGGCGCGATCGCCGCGGCCCGCGACTGGTACTCGTCGGTCGGCCTTGACCGCACGACCGGCAACGCCTGGGCAGGCGCTTACGTCGGCGACGGCGTCTCGACTTCGAACCTCGCCGGCCGCACCCTGCGCGACCTCATCCGCGGCGAGGACACGCCGCTCACGCGGCTGCCCTGGGTCGACCACCGCTCGCCGGCCTGGGAGCCCGAGCCGCTGCGCTGGGTCGGGGTCAACCTCGCCCTCCAGATGATGGCCAGCGCCGACAGGGTCGAAGAGACGAAGGGGCGGCCGTCACGGCGCGCCGACCTCATCTCGAAGCTCATCGGCGCCTGAGATGAGCGCGCTGTGATGGACACGGGAACTGTCGGGCTGAGGCCGGGAGAGGAGGAACGCGTCGTCGAGGCCGTCCGGGCACGGACAGACGACCTGGTCGCACTGCTCTGCGAGCTGATCGCCTACGACACGACGGCCCGCTCGCCGGGGGACCCGCCGCGCGACGAAGAGGCGCTGCAGCGCACGCTGGAGCGCCGTCTCCGGGCTCTGGGCGCCACGACCGACATGTGGGAACCGGAGCCGATCGAGCCCGGCAACCGGCACTACCCCGCGGTCGACTTTCGGGGCAGGCCGCAACTCGCAGCCACCATGCCGGGCTCGGACGGCGGACCAAGCCTGCTGCTCAACGGACACATCGACGCCGTGTCGATCGACGCCCCCGAGCTCTGGTCCGTACCGCCGCACGAGGGCACCGTCAGAGACGGCTGCGTCTACGGCCGCGGCGCCAACGACATGAAGGGCGGCGTGGCCGCAATGGTCGTCGCTCTGGAGAGCCTCGCCGCCGCCGGCGTTGCGCTGGCAGGCGACGTCGTCTTCTGCACGGTGACCGACGAGGAATCCTCCGGCGCAGGCGGCTGGTCGGCCGTCAGGCACGGCGTGAAGGCGTCCGCGGGGATCTGCGCCGAGCCGACCGACCTGGACCTGTGCACGGCCTGCCGTGGCACGGTCTGCCCGACGATCACCGTCCATGGCAGGCAAGGTCACGCCGAGATCGTGCAGCGCCACTGGCGCGATGGCGGCGCGGTCAACGCGATCGAGAAGGCACAGATCGTGATCGACGCGGCGCGACGCCTTCGCGAGGAGTGGCGCACACGACCGGACCACCAGCATCCCCTGCTGAAGCCCGGCGACATCGTGCCGACGGTCATGAACGCGGGAAGGTGGCACGTGACCTACCCGGCATCGTGCACGATCCGCTTCGATTGCCAGTACCTGCCCGGACACGTCGACGAGCAGGGCACGGGCGCCGCCGTGGAACGTGAGATCGTGGCCTGGATGGAGGCGGCCGCCGAAGCCGACCCGTGGCTACGCGAGCATCCCCTTGAGTGGGGCTGGAGCAACGACGTCGTGCCGGCCGAGATCCCCTCCGACACCCCCCTCGTCGTCGTGACCCGAGAATGCGCCCAGAACCTGGGGCTTTCGTGCCGCCTGATGGGCTTCGACTCGTGGCACGACGCCGCCACGTTCTCGGCCAACGGCACACCGGTGTTCTCGTTCGGGCCCCGCGACTTCGGCACGATCCACGGCGTCGACGAACGCGTCAGCATCGACGACCTCGTCGATGTGGCCGCCGTGACGGCGCTCGCCGCGATGCGCTACTGCGGGGTCGCGCCGGCTACCTGAAGAGCGTGAGCGGCCCGAGGCGACGGCCTGCCTTCTTCCCGCTCTGCTCGATGGGTTCGCGTGCCACGCGAGTCTCGCCGCCGGCTCGGCCCTCTGTCCGCTATTCTTCGTAGATCGCCCAGAGCTTGCGCACGGGCTTCAAGCTACGCCAGAACGCGCTGCTGCCCTTGGGCGTGTCGAGGATGTCGCCGGGACCGGCGTGCAGGATGGTGCCGTCCTCAAGCTCGATCTCGACCTCCCCCTCGAGGATCAGCGCCACCTCGTGATACGGCCGCTCGAAGTGCCTGTGCTGCAGATCGCGCTTCCACCAGCCGACGCTGAACTTGCCGTCGGGTGAACCGGCGGCCGTGGACTCGCCGCCCGGCGGGTCGGTCTCTTCCGGATTGCGCGCGGCCTCGCTCCACACCGCGTCGCCCGGCCTGATCACCCTGATCCGCGGCGTCTTGTCGTCCGTCATCATCGACCTCCGTCGTCGTGCGGCGCGGCGGCGCGTGCGAGCGCCGCGCGGGCCGCGTCTTCCGCATGCCCTTCCGTCACCTCGAAGCCCTGTCCCGCCAGCGCGCGCTCGAGCGCGTGCAGGCAGGCGAGCACGTTCTCCTCGCGACTGGCGTAGCCCATCAGGCCCACGCGCCAGACCTTGCCCGCCAGGGCGCCGAGCCCGGCGCCGATCTCGACACCGAAGTCGTCGAGGAGGAGGCGCCGGACGGCCGCCTCGTCCACGCCCTCGGGCACGACGACCATGTTCAACTGCGGCAGGCGACTGGGCTCGGCCACGAACAGGGGGAGGCCCAGGGCGTCGAGCCCGGCGGCGAAGGCGAGGTGATTACGCCGATGGCGAGCCCAGGCGTTCTCGAGCCCTTCCTCCTGCAGCATTCGCAACGCTTCGTGCAGGCCGTACAGAGCGTTGACCGGAGCCGTGTGATGGTAAGTCCGCGACCCGGACGCCCAGTAACCGAGCTGCAGGTCGAGGTCCATGAACCAGCTCTGACAGGGCGTCGTCCGCGCGCGCACCCTGGCCACGGCACGCTCACCGAACGTCACCGGCGAGAGCCCGGGCGGGCACGAGAGGCACTTCTGCGTGCCGGTGTACGCGGCGTCCGCTCCCCAGGCATCGACGTCGACCGGGACGCCGCCGACCGCGGTCACCGCATCGACGATCGTCAGGCAGCCGTGGTCGTGGGCGAGCGCCACGAGCGGCGCCGGGTCGGTGTGCGCGCCCGTGGACGTCTCCGCCTGGACGAATGCCACGACCTTCGCCTCGGGGTGCTCACGCAGGGCCGCCTCGACCTTCTCCGGCGAGACCGGCGTGCCCCAGTCGTCGTCGACGACCACGGGCACGCCGCCACAGCGCTTCACGTTCTCGAGCATGCGGCCGCCGAACACGCCGTTGCGGCAGACGACGACGGTGTCGCCCGGCTCGACGAGATTGACGAAGCAGGTCTCCATGCCGACCGAACCCGGGCCCGAGACCGGGAAGGTGACCTCGTTGCCCGTCTGGAACGCGTAGCGCAGAAGCTCCTTGACCTCGTCCATCATCGCCACGAAGGCGGGATCGAGGTGGCCGATCGTCGGCCGGGCCATGGCCTCCAGCACGCGCGGGTGCACGTCGGACGGTCCCGGACCCATGAGGATCCGCCGCGGCGGGCGAAAGGCGCCGACCGACGGCGTCCGCCGGGCGGCGTCGCCTGCGGCCCCGCCGCCCGAAACCGATGCGCGTGCCGCCTCGTCGTTCATGTCGTCTCCTCCCATGCTCACAAGACACTGAACCGGTCGGGCGTGAGGCGCGTGAGGTCGACAGACGGCGCGCGGCCCGCGACGACCTCGGCGACCAGCTTGCCCGTGACCGGTCCGTACATGATGCCGTTCATGCAGTGGCCGGTCGCGACGACGAGGTTGTCCCAACCCCGGTACCGGCCGATCATCGGCAGCCCGTCGGGCGACATCGGCCGCAGGCCACGCCACAGCTCGACCGGGGGCGCCGCCTCGGCGCCGGCGAAGTAGCGTCCCGCCCCGCGGCGGATCGCGGCGACCCGGTTCGTGAGCACGCGGTCGTTCATCCCGGAGAGCTCGAGCGTGCCGGCGAAGCGCAGGCCGTCACCAAACGGCGTCACGCAGGCGTGGCCCTCGGGCAGATAGAGGGCGAGGTCGTCGGGGACGCCCTCGGGGCGCCTGACCATGACGCTGTAGCCTTTTGCCGGCTCGAGCGGAAGCGAGAATCGCAGGCCGCGGGCGAGCCGCTTCGACCATACGCCGGCGGCCAGGACGACCGTCTCGGCCTTGATCATCCCCCGGGTCGTCATGACCCCCGTGATGCAGCGGCCCACGCGGCTGAAGCCGATCGCCTCGGTCGCCGTCAGCACGGTCGCTCCGAGCTCTTCGGCCATGCGCGCCAGCCCGCGCGTCAGCTTGCACGGCTCGACGTGGCCGTCCTCGGCGGTGAAGACGCCGCCGGCGACGTCCGGGAGCACTGCCGGGACGCGGGCACGCACCGCCGCCACGTCCCAGACCTCCGTCTCGACGCCGAAATCCCTCTTCATCGGCTCCGCCCCTGCGGCCGCCTCCTCAAGAGCTCCCTCCGAGAGATACAGGCTGAGGATGCCGGTGTGGCAGAAGCCGGCATCGTGAACACCTGACGCGGTGATCTCATCGAACGCCTTGAGCCCCTCGACGCCGAGCGCCCGCAGCACCGGCATCCCGCGCCGCATGGGAGCCTCACGGGAGGCCGCGGCGAAGCGCAGCAGCCAGCCCGCCAGCCCAGGACTTGGCCGCGGCTTGATGTAGAGCGGACTCGAGCTGTCCAGCAGCCACTTCACGCCCTGGCCGAGCACCCCGGGGGACGGCAGCGGCACCGGGTCGCTCGGCATCACAAGGCCGGCGTTGGCGTAGCTGCTCGCGCCCACCGGACAGACGACGTCCTCACGCTCGACGAGCGTCACCGCTCTGCCGTCGCGCGCCAGGTAGTAGGCGCACGAGGCGCCGATGATGCCTCCGCCGATGACGAGCACGCCTGCGTCAGTCGCCATTCCCGGGCTCCTTCACGACGTCCTCGTCTGCTCGAGCGTCATGGGACCGGCGACGTCCGCGCGGCAACACGGCACAGTAGGCGTCGAAGATGCGCTGCGCCGTGCCGCGCGCGAAGCCGCGCGGTCGCCCTGCCTGCGCGCGCCGGTCGCCCGTCTCCATGAGCCACGAGATCGTCTGCACCAGCGGCCAGCGGAGCGGCTCCGGCGGGACGAGCGTGAGCGGCGGGCCGACGACGGGAAGGCGGGTCCACTCGTCGTCGGCTCCCAAGGCGAGCGCGGCGAGGGTCTTGCCACCGGCTTTGGTCGGCGCCAACCCGTGACCCGAGAAGCCGAGACCGGCGTGCAGGTTGCCGGACGGGGCGGTGAAGAAGAACGGCACGCCGGCGCGGTCGACGTCCATCGGCCCGCTCCAGGCCGCCTCGAAGCGGACTCCCTCGAGCGGCGGAAAGAGCCAGAGAAGCCCCTCGGCGGCGACCTCGGCGAGGTGCGGCGACGTGCGCGCGCGGCGCGCAAGCAGCCCCTCGCCGCCGATGTCGCCGCCGTACACGACGCCCATCCCCCCGCCGCCGATGGCGATGCGGTCGCCCTCGACGCGGCGCAGATACAGGAGCATGTCGCGTGAGTCGGCGATGCCGACGTGTGTGTCCCAACCGATCTCGCGAAGGAGACCGGGGATCGGCTCGGTGACGACCATGAAGTCGGTCGCGACCGCGAAAGCGCGCGACCAGTGTGGGTGACCGGCTGCCCAGGCGCCGACCGTGTAGACCACCTGGTCGGCGACGACCCGGCCGGCCGGCGTCACGACGGTCACGGGACGGCCGGGGACGATCTCGAGGAGGGGCGTGCCCTCGTAGATGCGTACGCCTCGCCCGAGCAGGACCCGACGCAGCTCGCGCGCCAGCTTGGCCGGCTGCACGGTCGTGAGGTCGGGCGTGTACGCACCGCCGACGAAGCGTGGCGAGTCCGCGTAGCCGCGCGCCTCGGCGGCGCTCACGACGCGTAGCCGGTCGCCGTAGCCGTGGCGGCCGAGGATGTCCTGTCCCTCCGCGTCCGGGGCATCCTGCCACTCCCCCGCCCGCGCGTAGAGGATGCCCTCGTGATGGGCCTCGATGCGCGCCTCGTGGTGCGCGACCCAGACGTCGAGCTCATCGACCTGGTCGGCCAGCGCCCTTGCGTAGCGCACGCCCTCGTCCTCACCGAAAAAGCGGCAGAGCGTCGACATCTCGTGCCATGAGCTCGAGAAGAAGCCGCCGTTGGCGCCGCTGCCGCCGGCGCCGCAGATGTCGGCCTCGACGAGGACCACGTCGATCCCCAGCGCGCGCTCGGTGAGCTCGTAGGCCGTCCACAGGCCGGCGAAGCCGCCGCCGGCGATGCACACGTCGGCGGCCGTCTCGCCGGCCAGCGGGGGACACGGCTCGCCGGGATCGGCCCTGAGCGCCTCCTCGAGCCACCAACTGCGCGCACCGACCGGCGGGACGCCGGAGCGCGCGTCAGCCGGACGGCGACTCTCGGACAGGAATGGAGAGGGCACGGTCCCGGGCATACGATGCTCCCTTCGCGACGGTGGGCTGGCGGCGCTCAGCCGCGCCGGCGCCGAAAGAGGACGTGCGCCAGGCCCTCGTGCGTGACCTCGCACTCCTCGGTGAAGTCGCACTTCTCGAGCACACGGCGTGAGCGCACGTTGTCGGGCCGCGTGTAGGCGATCACGCTACCGAGGCCGAGCTGCGCGAGGCCGAGGCCGGCGAGCGCGCGACCGATCTCGGTCGCGTAACCCCGGTCCCACTGGTCGGGCATGAGGGCGAAGAGGAGCTCCACGGCCTGCGGCTCGCCGAGGGCGTCGCGGACGTCCTGTGCCGCGAGCACCAGCCCGGCGCGCCCGACGAAGGCGGGCGGACGCGGCTCGCGCCGCGGCGCCGGCACGAAGCCGAGGTCGGCGGCGTGCCCGGGCTCCTTGGCCGCCTTCTCGTAGAAGGCGTAGAGCCCGAACCCGTACCACTCCCAATGAGGGTAGACGGTCCGGGCGAGCCACTCCCGCACCTCGTCGCGGGTGGCCCCGCCGCCGAACCAGTCGGTCACGCGAGGCTCGGCGTAGAGCCGCGAGAGGTCGTCGAGATGCCGCTCCTCAAGGCGCTCGCCGACGAGGCGGGCGGTGCGCAGGACGGACGGCAGGCCGGCGGTCATGCCTGCCGGCCCGCCGGACGCCGGTCTTGCGCCTCCGGGGCCCGCCGCTCGCGGATCTCGTCCATGACGTCGGTGACCACGCACTCGAGCGGGGCGTCGCCCTTGTCGACGCCGCGCTCGCGCACACTCACCGTGCGTTCCTCCTGTTCGCGGTCGCCGACGACGAGGATGTAGGGCACCTTCTGCAACTGGCCCTCGCGGATACGCTTGCCCAGCGACTCGGAGCTGTCGTCGACCTCGACCCAGACCGGGGCGCCGCCGCTCATGCCGACGGCATCGGCGGCGCCCAGGAAGAGCGTTTCGACCTCGCGCGCGTAGGCGGCGTGGCGGTCGGCGATCGGAAGCACGAGCACCTGCAGCGGCGCGAGCCACGTCGGCAGGTTGCCGCCGTAGTGCTCGAGCAGGATGCCCATGAAGCGCTCGATGCTGC
>CAZTMO010000086.1:1674-7681 GCA_964615105.1 uncultured Thermoleophilia bacterium | reverse complement strand
AGGCGGCCGACCTCGGTCTTGTCCTCGGCCGGCTCGACGCGGCGCGACAGGTCGCCGGCCGCGATCTCGCCGGCCGTCGTCGCCATGTCCTCGAGCGGCCGCAGGCCGCGGCGCACGATCCACCAGGCGAACGCGCCAAGGCCCGCGAGGCCGGCGATGGTGAAGACGATCTCGATGAACAGCAGCCGGCCCAGGGTCTGCTGCACATCTGAGAGAGGGATGGCCACGACCAGCGTGAGGGTCCGACTCGCGGTCGTCTCGACGAGGACGCGAAAGTCCGTGCCGCCTCCTCCCTGCGCGCCCGTCGTGAAGCGCCTTGCGGCGACCTCGTAGGTGCCTTGCAGGGATGCAGGCAGTGCGGGGATCGGGTGCTCTTCGTCGGAGTACGACCAACTGTAGCTTCTGAGCACGGCGCCGGACGCGTCGCGGATGTCGCCGTACGTGCCTGAAGGGATCAGGCTCTCGCCGCTGCCGCCGTCGAACGACCCACTGGGCGTGGACTGCCCGGTGCCCATCAGGGCGCGTGCCACCGGCGTCCGCGCGTCCTCGAGCTGCTTGTCGATGCGATCGACGAGGAACGAGCGCAGCGAGACGTACGTCGCGGCGTCGGCGATCAGCAGCGCGACGGCCACGAGCGCCACGACAGCCAGCGTGAGGCGCAGGCGCAGGGTCACGGACCAGTCCTCCCGCCGTCACGCGCAGGCGTCGGGGGCAACGGTCACTCTCGTGGCAAGCGCAGGCTGTAGCCCACGCCGCGTACCGTGTGGATGAGCGGCGGGTCGACGACGTCGATCTTCTTGCGCAGGTAGCTGATGTACGTCTCGACGACGTTCGCCCGCCCGCCGAAGTCGTAGTCCCACACGCGGTCCATGATCTGCGTCTTGGTGAGCACGCGACGCGGGTTGAGCATCATGTAGTGCAGCAGCTTGAACTCGGTCGGGGTGAGGTCGACGGCCTTGCCGCCGCGCAGGACCTCGTGTGTGTCCTCGTCGAGCTCGAGGTCGGCGAAGGTCAGGCGGCTGCCGTCCTTCTGCGCGCCCATCGTCCGGCGCAGGATCGCGCGGATGCGGGCCACCAGCTCCTCGACGCTGAACGGCTTGGTCACGTAGTCGTCGCCGCCGATGGTCAGGCCGCGGACCTTGTCTTCGGCGCCGTCGCGCGCGGTGAGGAAGAGGATCGGTACCTCCTGACGCTCGGAGCGCAGGCGGCGCGCCACCTCGAAGCCGTCGATGTCGGGCATCATGATGTCGAGCACGACGAGGTGCGGGTGGAAGCTCGCCACCGTCGCCAGCGCCTCGCGGCCGCCGTGCGCGGCCGCCGTCTCGAAGCCCTCGTAGCGCAAGGCCATGGTCAGCAGCTCGGTGATGCTCTGCTCATCGTCGACGACCAGAATGCGGATGGTCTCGTCCATCCCCGGACTCCCTGTGAGCTTGTGAAGAGATTCTAGGGCGATTCCCTGTGGGTTTCCTGTGAGCCACGTGGCGTATAGGTCCGATGCAGCATTCGCGGACCCAGCAGGAGGGGTTCGAGCGCGTCTCGTTCCCGGCCCGCAGGAGTGGTCGTGGAGAGAGACGGGTGCGCGTGCCGGATGCGCGTCCCGGGCTGGCGCGGCACGGGCGCCCATTCTCGCAGCGAACGGCCACCCACGTTCGTGGCGGAAAAGGCTGACGGCGGGGCGGCCCGTGCACCACCCCGCCGTCGCCGGATGGGTCATGGGATGAAGTCAGGGTGCTGTCGCTCGGCGATCACCTCCCATGCGGGCGTCGGTCATCCGAGGCCATGCGGGTCAGAAGTTCGACGCCGTGTCGGTCGCCGGCAGGATGCAATGTGCTCCTTCGGCCGGCCGTTGCGCTTGCCCGGACAGTACGGCGCAAAGCTGAGAAGAAGCGCACACGAAACTGTGAACGAGCTGTGTGACTCCGGTCCCGCGATTCACAGACGATTCACAGACTCCGCTCAGGCGGGGCACAAACGCGGGGGTTACAACTGTCCCCGAGAGTCGACCTCCCCCAAGTCCTCTCCCCCCAGCCGGGCCGGCGTGTGCGACGCCCCCTCGCCATCGCCGGCCCGGCGCCCCCCTTCGACACGATGTGATCACGAGAAAGGCAAGTGAGGCCGAGATGAGGATACGCACAGCCCTCGCCAGCGTCGGACTGGGCGCCGTCGCCGCGGTCGCGACCATGGCCGTGATGCTGTGGACCGGGGCGATCCCGGTCAAGACAGAGACCAGGACCCTCGTCGAGGGCGCCCCGACCACCGCGGTGGCCTCGTCGACAAGCGAAGGCCTGACGCCGGCGCAGATCTACGACACGTACGCCCAGGGTGTGGTGGAGGTCGTCGCCACCTTACCCGGGACGCCCTCGATGGACCCGTTTGGCCAGTCCGGCGGCGGCCAGCGGGCGCTTGGGACCGGCTTCGTCGTGTCCGAGGACGGCTACATATTGACGAACGCCCACGTGGTCAGCGCGAACGGCGCGACCGCCGAGGGCGTGACCGTGACCTTCAAGGGCGACGGGTCCGCGGGGACCAAGGTCGACGCCAAGGTGGTCGGCGTGGACAACACGAGCGACGTCGCGCTGCTCAAGGTCGATCCCGGCAAGGCCGGCGACCTGACGGTGCTCCCCATCGGCGACTCCGACAAGGTCCGGGTCGGGGAGCAGGTCGTGGCGATCGGCAACCCGCTGGGGTACGACTTCACCTTGACCACGGGCGTCGTCTCGGCGCTCGACCGCGAGCTTCAGTCGCCTAACGGGTCGATCATCCCCAACGGCATCCAGACGGACGCCGCGATCAACTCCGGCAACTCCGGTGGTCCGCTGATCAACGCGCGCGGCGAGGTCATCGGCATCAACGAGCAGATCGCCTCGCAGTCGGGCGGTAACCAGGGCCTCGGGTTCGCCGTGCCCATCAACACCGCCGTGAAGGTCATGGACCAGCTCAAGAACGGCGGCGAGGTCAAGTACGCGTGGCTCGGGATCTCCGGGCAGACGCTGACCGCGGATGTGGCTTCGGTGCTCGGCATCGACGGCGAAGGCGTCCTTGTCGCCAAGGTCGTCGACGGCAGCCCCGCAGCGGAAGCCGGACTCAAGGGCGGCACCAGCGAGACGTCGGTGCAAGGCCAGCCGTTCGTGACCGGCGGCGACGTGATCACGGCGATCGACGGCAAGCAGGTGAGCAGCATGGAGGACCTCGCCGCGACGATCGCCTCGCACGCGCCGGGCGACAAGGTCAAGCTGACCGTGGTGCGCGACGGCAAAACGAGCGAGATGACCGTGACGCTGGGCGAGAAGCCGGCGGCCTACTGAGCGCCGTTCAGACGCGCGCCGAACGAGAAGAAGTGCGAAGGCCGGCCGGGCGCGCAGCGCCCGGCCGGCCTTTCTTGTGCGTTCTTCAGAAGGCGGCCGGGTAGGTCCTGGGCCAGTTCGCCGGGCCCATGCCGCGGTCGATGGCGTAAGCCGTGGCCTGTATCTGCGCCCAGCCGTTGTAGATGCTCTCGCCGCGCCACGGGTTCCAGCGCGCGCGCCAGGTGCCGGGGTAGTACTGGAACAGGCCCTTGTACAGCGACCCGGCGTAACGCCGACCGCCGGACTCGGCCATCATCAGCCGGTAGAGCCCGCGGGCGCTGATCCCGCGTCGCGCGGCGGCGATCTTGATGAGCGGACGCCAGGCGCCGTTGCGGTTCCACTCCGCGATCTGCCGGCGGAGGGCGATCCGCGCCTTGAGGCTGCGTTCGGCGCGGCGGAGGCGCCGCACGACGCGTTGCCACTTCACGACGGCAGTCTCGAGCGCGGTCACTTCGTCGGCTGTGATCGCGCCGTCGGCCAGCAGGTCGGCGGCGAGTGCCGGACGCAGGGCCGCGAGCAGTGCGCCGAGATCGGGAGGGGTGGCCGCGCCATCGCCGGCGATGTCCGTCGTGGGCGCCGTCACGTCGGTCGGGTGCGGTGCGACGTCGGGCGACGGCGTCGGGGTCGGCGCCGCAGCGTCCGCCGGCGCGACGACCGGCAGGCCGCCGGCGAGCGCCACGATGGCCCGGACCTGATCGCGGTCCGCCCGCACCGACTTCAGCGTCGCCTGCGCGCGCCGCAGGTGCGTCCTGACGTGACGGAGATGGGCGCGGAGCCGAGGGAGGGTGGGAGCCTCGGCCGAGGCCGAGGTCAGCGGGATCACGAAGCCGGTCAACGCGACGACGCTGATGAGGAGGGTGATGGGGAGAGTGATGCGAAGGGCGCGCACGACTTCCTTTCGCCGTAGGTCCCCGGGAGCAGCGGCTCTGCCTGTGCCCGCGGGGCGTGCCGCATCCCGACAACGCTGCGCCCCGCACGCACGCGCGTCACAGCGAAAGAAAGGGGAAAGGGAGGGACGGACCTGCAGCGGGGGGCGTCCGGGACGCCTCGTGGTTGTGGTTCCGGGGCGTCATGAGAACACACTCGGGAGGGTCACGCAACCCGAACAGCCTGCCAAGCGCGTCGGCGCGCGTGTCGTGGCGCCGCCGCGGCCCGTCCTGCGAGGCCTCAGCGAACCTCTCGGGGGCCGCGCGGCGACCCCCGCAGATGCGCGTCTGGGGGCTAGCCGGCGGCCTCCCGCAGCGCCGTCCAGAGAGCCTCGACGTGGCGCCGCTCGGTCGCTTCGGCCCCGACCGACACGCGGATGGCACGCGCGCCCTTGAGGTCGGACGTGGTCAGGCAGAAGCGCCCGCCCGCGTTGATGCGCTCGGCGATGGCGATGTTGTGGGTGGCGAGCTCGTCCTCTCGGGTGGCGGCCGTCGGTCCCGCGGATGCCAGGTCCTCGCCGACCCTCCCCGGCACGTGGCGCAGGCATACGGTCTGGAGCGGGACGGGCGCGAGACGGTGCCATCCTGGGGTGGCGTCGACGCGGTCGGCCAGCCAGCGCGCGTTGGCCACGTCGCGGCGCACGCGTGCGCGCACGCCCTCGACTCCCTGGTCGCGGAGCAGGAACCAGAGCTTGAGGGCGCGGAAGCGCCGCCCCAGCGGGATGCCCCAGTCGCGCAGGTTGCGGACGACACCGTCCTGCGCCGTGCGCAGGTAGCTGGGGTCCGTGCTCATGACGCGCACGAGATGGTCGGCGTCGCGCACGTAGTAGGCGCTGAGGTCGAAGCCGGTCCCCATCCACTTGTGGGGGTTGAAGACGAGCGAGTCGGCGTTTTCGGCACCATCCCACATCCAGCGGAGCTCGGGGCAGACCATGGCGGTGCCCGCGAGGGCGGCGTCGACGTGCAGCCACAGAGCGTGGCGCTCGGCGAGCTCCGCCATTCGGCGGAGCGGGTCGAGCGCCGTGCTCGCCGTGGTGCCGATCGACGCCACGAGGGCGCACGGCCGGCGCCCGGCGGCGAGGTCGGCGGCGACGGCCGCCTCGAGCGCCTCCGGGCGCAGCGCGTGCGCCTCGTCCGTCTCGACCAGACGCAGGTGCTCGGCGCCGAAGCCCGCCAGGAGGGCGCCTTTGCGCACCGACGAGTGCGCCTGTTCTGACGCGTAGACGACGAGCGGCGCGCCTTCGGCCTGCAAGCCGCCGCGGTCCTGGCTGAAGGCCGTGGTCCGCTCGCGCGCGCAGAGCAGGGCGCAGAAGGTCGCCGAGCTCGCCGAGTCGTGGATGACGCCGCTGAACGACGCGGGCAGGCCCACCATCTGGCGGAGCCAGTCCATGACCACGTCCTCGACCTCGGTGCATGCCGGGCTCGTGACCCAGTTCATGCCCTGCGCTCCCAGGCCGGACGAGACGAGATCGCCCAGCACCGAGGACAGGTCCGTGTTGGAGGGGAAGTAGGCGAACCAGCCGGGGTGGTTCCAGTGCGTGATGCCGGGGAGCACGACGTCGTCGAGGTCGGCGACGATCCCCGCGAGACCGTCGCCCAGCTCGGGCGGCTGCGCCGGCAGCCGGGCGTGGATCTCCCCCGGCCGGACGCGGCTCATCGCGGGCAGATCCTCGAGACGCTCGCGGTAATCTGCGACCCAGTCGATGAGCTCGTGCCCGAGCCTGCGGAACTCGTTCG
>CAZTMO010000086.1:0-1574 GCA_964615105.1 uncultured Thermoleophilia bacterium | reverse complement strand
TCAAGAAGATGCGCGTCGCCGGTCGTGCCGCGAACCGGAGCGTCAAGTTCGTTGACGCGACGCAAGGCGAGGGCCCCGACGCCGTGGGTTGGCTGCTTCGCGACCCGCGCGTACAGAACGTGCAGCACCGCTACCTTCTCATGGAGGACGGCGACGTCTGGCACGAGTGTTTCGCCCCTGCCGGCGCAGAGGCGACGGCGACCGACAAGGAATGGCTTGGTCAGCCGACCGACGACCTGGCCACGCTGCTGCCCAAGTCGCTGATGGACGCGCAGATGGGCGGCACGGGCTACCTGCTCGACGAGGAGAGCGCGGCCGGGGGGCCGCTGCTCGTCGGCGACCGACGCGAGGCCCAGCACCCCTTCCAGGGTGTCGACCGGCGCCGCCGGCCCTGAGTCCAAGGGCCTTTGCCTGCCGGTCCTGAACACGCACCTTCGCCTCAGTCTGCCGGCGTGCGGCTTATCAGACTCCGTCCACCGTGTCTTGTGCTCCGTCCTGGAGTCACCCGCCGTGGCGATGCACCGTCCTGGCGGCGCCATCGTCCGCGCGGGGAGGATATGCTCAAGGCCGGTGACCGTGCCGGGCGGGTGAAGCCCGGCCGAGGGGGCGCGCGCCGCGCGCCACAAGATGGGCCGGGCTGGAGCCGCCCGGCGAAAGGAGCGACATCATGACAATCGCGTTCGGTCCCAGGCGTGCGACACACGTTGAGATCGGCGAGACGTTCGGGCCCGGCGAGGCCCCGCTCTCGGCCGCCGAACTCGCCCAGTTCGAGACGCTCGACCTCGTCTACCGGGCGCTCTGCGCGCTCCTCTACAACTACGTGCCGACGTCGGGGCATCCCGGCGGCTCCATCTCGTCGGGCCGCTTCGTCGAGGGTATCCTCTACGACGCCCTCGACTACGACGTCGGCGACCCGGACCGCGCCGACGCCGACCTGATCTCGTACGCGGCCGGCCACAAGGCGATGGGGCTGTACGCGATGTGGGCCCTGCGCGACGAGGTCGCCGCCGTGGGCGCGCCCGGCCTGCTTCCCGGGGATGACGTCAAGCGTCTGCGTCTTGAGGACCTGCTCGGCTTTCGCCGCAACCCCATCACGGCGACGCCGCTGTTCAAGGCGTTCGGAGCCAAGGCGCTCGACGGGCATCCGACGCCGGCGACGCCGTTCGTCAAGCTCTCGACCGGCGCCTCCGGCGTCGGCGTCGCGAGCTCCATCGGCCTTGCCTTCGGGGCGCGCGACTACTGGGGCAAGGACGCTCCACGCGTGCACGTCGTCGAGGGCGAGGGCGGGCTCACGCCGGGCCGCGTGGCCGAAGCGCTCGCCGCGGCCGGGACGGCGTCCCTCGGCAACCTCATCCTGCATCTCGACTGGAACCAGGCTTCGATCGACAGCGAGCGCGTCTGTCGCGAGGGCGACACGCCCGGCGACTACGTACAGTGGGACCCGCGGGAGCTGTTCTACCTGCACGACTGGAACGTGGTCTTCGTGCCCGACGGGCGCGACTTCCAGCAGGTGATCGCGGCGCAGCGCGCGGCGGCGGCGCTCGAGACCGGCCAGCCGACGGCGATCGTCTACC
>CAZTMO010000085.1:5720-7738 GCA_964615105.1 uncultured Thermoleophilia bacterium | reverse complement strand
CAGGAGCTGTTCGAGCGCGCCGTCAAGGTGATCCCCTGCGGTATTCCCGGCCACTTCAGCCCGGCGCCGATGGTGCCGCCGACGAGCTATCCGTTCTACGCGAGCGAAGGGCGCGGGGCGCACGTGATCGACGTGGACGGCAACGACTTCATCGACTACATGTGCGCCTTCGGCCCGATGGTGCTGGGCTACGACAACGAGGTCGTGCACGCCGCCGCGGCGGCGCAGCGGGCCCGCGGCGACACGCTCGGGCTGGCATCGCCGCTGATGATCGAGCTGGCCGAGAAGCTGACGGGCATGATCGCCGGCGCCGACTGGGCCTTCTTCGCCAAGAACGGCGGCGACGTGACGACCTTGGCGACGATGGTCGCCAGGACCGCGACCGGTCGCCGCCTCATCGTCGCCATCCAGGGCGGCTATCACGGTGTGGCGCCCTGGATGCAGGGCCGCGGCCATCACGGCGTCGTCGCCGGCGACGTCGCCGACATCCTCCGCGTCCCGTGGAACGACGCCGGCGCCTTCGAGCGGGTGCTCGACGAGCACCCGGGCGACGTCGCCGGCTTCATCGCCACGCCCTACCACCACCCGACCTTCGCCGACAGCGAGCTGCCGGCCGAGGGCTATTGGGCGCGCATCCGTGAGCTCTGCGACCGGCACGGCGTGGTGCTCATCATCGACGACGTGCGCTGCGGCTTTCGTCTGAGCCTGCACGGGTCGGGCGACTACTTCGGCTTCACGCCCGATCTCGCGTGTTACTGCAAGGCGATCGCCAACGGCTACCCGATCTCGGCTCTCGTCGGCCGCGACGCGCTCAAGAAGGACGCCGCCTCGGTCTTCTACACCGGCAGCTACTGGTACCAGGCGGTGCCCATGGCGGCCGGGATCGCCTGCCTCGGCGAGCTCGAGCGCCTCGACGCGCCGCGCATGATGCAGGACTACGGCCGCCGCCTCACCGACGGCATGAAGCGGCTCGCCGAACAGCACGGCCACGACCTCAAGGTCACCGGGGCGCCGAGCATGCCGTACCTGCGCCTCACCGGCGACCGCAGCACCATGCTCCACCAGCGCTTCTGCGCCGAGTGCACGCGCCGGGGCGCCTACTTCACCTCACACCACAACTGGTTCATGAGCTGCGCCCACACCGAGGACGACCTCGAACGGACGCTGGCCATCGTCGACGACGCCTTCACCGCGCTCGAGCAGGGCGCGGGGGCGTGAGGGAGGAGCCGATGCCGCTCACTGGGGACGAGATCAGGACGCTCAAGGCCAAGGCGCAGCAGCTTCGCTGCGACATGATCGACGTCACGGTGTGGTCGGGCGGGGCGCACATCGGCGGCTCGCTGAGCATGGCCGACGTGCTCACCGCCCTCTACTACAAGTACCTGCGCGTGCGGCCCGAGGAGCCCGACTGGCCCGACCGCGACCGCTTCGTCCTCAGCAAGGGTCACGGCGGGGTCGGGCTCTCGTGCGTCCTCGCCGACAAGGGCTACTACGACAAGGAGCTCCTCAGGGAGTTCAACCACTTCAAGTCGCCGTTCGGCATGCACCTCGACGGCAACAAGGTGCCCGGGGTGGACGCGAGCACGGGGTCGCTCGGGCACGGGCTCGCGATGGCGGTCGGCATGGCCTTGGGGGCGAGGTTCCAGAAGCAGGCCTGGCGCACGTACTGCCTGCTCGGCGACGGCGAGTGCAACGAGGGCTCCGTGTGGGAGGCGGCGATGGCCGCCCGTCACTTCAAGCTCGACACCGTGACGGCGTTCGTCGACCGCAACCGCTTCATGATCGACGGGCGCACCGAGGACATCATGGGTCTCGAGCCGCTGGCCGGGAAGTGGCGCGCCTTCGGCTGGGAGGTGCGTGAGATCGACGGCCATGACTTCGCGCAGATCGGCGAGGCGATCGAGGGCGCGCAGGGCTTCGCCGGCGCGCCCACCGTCATTCTCTGCAACACGGTCAAGGGGCGCGGCGTCGACTACATGGAAGACAACGTCAAGTGGCACTACGGCAGCATCGACTCG
>CAZTMO010000085.1:1186-5620 GCA_964615105.1 uncultured Thermoleophilia bacterium | reverse complement strand
GAGATCTACGGGCGCGTCCTCTGCGACCTGGCCGAGGCCGACCCGCGCATCGTCGCCGTCACCGCCGACATGGCGCGCAGCACCAAGATCGGCGTCTTCCAGGACAAGTTCCCCGAGCGCGTGTTCAACGTCGGCATCGCCGAGCAGGACTGTTTCGGCATCGCCGCCGGGATGGCGCGCGCCGGTCTGCTGCCCTTCGTGAGCACGATGTCGGCGTTCGCCAGCATGCGCGCCCTCGAACAGGTGCGGACCGACATCTGCTACCAGAACCTCGACGTGAAGATCATCGCCACGCACGGCGGCATCAGCTTCGGACAGGCGGGCACGACGCACCACGGCACCGAGGACCTCGCGATCCAGCGGGCCTTGGCGAACATGACGCTGATCGTGCCGGCCGACGGGTGGGCGACGGCCGCCGCCGTGCGCGCCAGTGTCAAGCGCCCCGGCCCCGTGTACATCCGCCTGGGCCGGGGCTTCGAGCCCACGCACTACGAGAGCGAGGACTTCGGCTTCGAGATCGGCAAGGCGGTGACGGTGAGCGAGGGAACGGACATCACCGTCGTCGCCTGCGGGATCGCCGTCTACCACGCCGCCGAGGCGGCGAAGCTGCTCAAAGACCAGGACGGCCTGAGCGTGCGCGTCCTCGACGTGCACACGATCAAGCCGATCGACGAGGAGGCGATCCTCAAGGCCGTGGTCGACACGCGGCGCCTGCTCGTCGCCGAGGAGCACAACGTGATCGGTGGTCTGGGCAGCGCGGTCGCCGACGTGATCGCCGCCAGCGGCAAGGGCTGCGCGTTCAGCAAGATCGGCCTGCCCGACTGCTACAGCGAGGTCGGCTACCCCGAGGACTTGTACTCGTACTACGGCCTCGACGGCGACGGCATCGTGGCCAAGGTCCGCGAGCTGCTCGGGCGCGAGTTCGAGGCCGACGAGGACTGGGAGGACGAGGTCTGATGGCGGCGCGCGACGCGCCGCCCGGCCGTGCGGCCGGGACCAAGGAAGCGCGCGACGAGGCGGCGCCGCAGGCGCCGCCGCCCTTCGACCTTCCGGTAGCGCAGACGCGCGAGCTTCTGCGCGCACGCATCTTTCTGTGTGCGGCGCTGCCGACGGTCAAAGTGCTGCTCGAGGACGACCCGGCGACGAAGAAACGCTTCGCGCGCGCCGTCGCCACCGTCCAGTTCGTGGCCCGCAACCAGCCGCACCCGGTCGGGGCGTACATCCGCTTCGAGAACGGGGACGCGGCCGTCGTCCAGGGCTTCGCCGGCGACGACGGCCGCGTCCCCGACCTCACGTTCACGTTCCCGTCGCTGGCCAAGCTCAACGACTTCTTCGCCGGCAAGACGGTCGTGCCGGGCATCAAGGGGCTCCGCAAGCCGGTGCTGCTGGCCAAGGTCCTCACGCTCCTCCTCGGCCTCAAGCTGATGCTGCCCGGCTCGCAGCCGAAGAGCCCACAGAAGCGCGCCCTCAAGGTCAAGCTCACGCTGTACATGATCACGACGGCGCTGAGCCAGTACAACAAGAGTGGCGACCCCGAGATGAGCCGTTGGACGGCCAAGCAGCCCGACCGCATCTACCAGTTCTCGGTCGAGCCGGAGGGCATCGCCGCGTACCTGCGCGTGCGGGCGGGGCAGACGAAGGCCGGCCGGGGCGTCTACGCCCGCCGGCGCCCCTTCGTCCACTTCCGCTTCCACGGCGCCGACGGCGCCCTCGCCGTCATGAACCGCGAGGTCGAGTTCGTCGACGGCGTGGGGAGGGGCATGGTGCGCATCGACGGCGCCCCCGAGTACGCCGCCAACCTCAACGACTTCATGATGCGCGTGCAGGCGCTGCTCGTGGGCTGACGCCCTCGCTCATGCCGGGCGGCCGGTTCAGCCCTTCGGGTTCGGAGTCTTGACGACGAGGAAGCGCACCACGCCGTCGCTCTCGTTGCGGATGCTGTGCAGGTGTCCGGCCGTGCTCGGGATGAGCGTGTCGCGGGCGGCCTCGGCGCTCTCGCCCTCGATCTCGATCGTCGGCGTGCCCTCGAGGACGTAGAAGAACGCGTCCACCGGGGCCTTGTGCGGCTTGACGACCTCGCCCGGCTGCAGGGTGATCTGCGAGACCTGGACGTGGGGGTTGCCGTGGATGTGGCGGACGTCGACGCCGTGCGGGTTGTCGGCGACGGGGGTGGCGGCGGCGGTGATCGTCTGCATGCTCGGGCTCCGTTCGTGAGGGTGTGCCGGGTACGTTCCGGTGACGCGGCGCCCGGGCGTCTTCGCCTGCGGGCGCCTCGCGGCCGGGAAAGAGAGTACCCAGGCGCCGGTCCCGCGAGTCCTGACCTTGGTCAAGCGTCGCCGGGTCACGGGCGCGCGCCGAAGCCCCTCCGACTCGCTCGTGATAGCCTTGGCCGCGTACCGACCGCAGTGACTGCCCCGGAGAAAGGAGCCTCCGTCATGGCCGACGCGAGAGACTGGAAGCAGATCGAGCAGTGGAACGACAAGTACGTCGTGCGCACGTTCTCGAACCAGAGCGAGTATCAATGGATCCCCGTGGAGCGCACCGAGGGCGACTACCTCGTGATGCCGGACGGCACCAGGCTGCTCGACTTCTTCAACCAGTTGTACTGCGTCAACGTCGGGCAGAAGAACCCGGCGATCAACGCGCGCATCAAGGAGGCCCTCGAGCGCTACGGCTTCGTGTGGGACCTTTACACGACCGACTACAAGGCCACCGTCGCCAAGCTGATCGTCGAGGACATCCTCGGGCCATACGACTGGGCGGGAAAGGTCCGGTTCACCAACAGCGGCAGCGAGTCAGTGGAGGACGCGAGCACCATCGCGCGGCTGGTGACCGGCAAACCGGTCATCGCCGCCCGCGAGCACGGCTACCACGGCGAGTCCGCCGGGGCGGCCGCGCTCAACCACGTGTATCCCGGCCGCTCGCACCTGTCGGATGCGGGCGATGGCGCGTTCGTGCGTCAGGTCCCGGGACGCGGGCACCAGAACACCATCGCCTGCCCGGCCCCGTTCTGCTATCGCTGCTCGGTCGGCCACACCTACCCCGAGTGCACCACTCGGGGCACGCAGCTCCCGTGCGTGCTGACGACCGAACGCATGATCCTCAACCAGGGCATCGACCAGGTGGCGGCGATCATCACCGAGCCCGCCTGCGGCGCCGGCACCATCGTCCCGCCGCCCGAGTACCTGGCGCAGATCTACGAGATGAAGCAGCGCCTCGGCATCCTCTGGATCGTCGACGAAGTGCTCATGGGCTTCGGCCGCCTCGGCACGTGGTTCGGCCACCAGTACTACGGTCGCGAGCTCAAGCCCGACCTGATGACCATCGCCAAGGGCCTGACGAGCTCGCACCTTCCGGCCGGCGGCGTGGTCGTGAGCAAGGACATCGCGGCCTACATGGATACCCTGCGCTGGAACCACGTGAGCACCTTTGCGGGGCATCCCGTCGCGCTGGCCGCCGCGCAGGCCAACCTCGAGTACATGATCGAGAACGACATCCCCGAGATGGCGAAGAAGGCCGGCGAGTACTTCGGCGCCGGGCTCGCCGAGCTCGAGAAGAAGCATCCGACGATCGGCTTCATCGGCGGCGCCGGCATGTTCTGGCAGGTCGAGCTCGTCAGGGACCGGGAGACGCGCGAGGCGTTCATCCCGGACGACCGCGCCACGCGGTTCGGGGGCGACAACAGCGACTTCCCCGTCCGCATCATCCTGGGCAAGTGCCTGGAGAAGGGCGTCCTGCTGGGCGGCTTCCTGCCCAACACGCTGCGCATCGGTGCTTCGCTGACCGTGTCCAAAGAAGACATGGACAAGGCGCTCGACGCACTCGACTACGCCCTCGACCACCTGGACAAGCTGGTCTGAGAGGTATGACGGGGCGGGGCCGGCGCGCGCGCCGGCCCCGCCCCGCGCATTGGCCCCGCCCCGCTGCTTGGGGAGGGCCGTGACGATGGTGGCCGGGCTTACACTGGACCCGTGAGCGCGACGATCCTCGTCCTCGGCGGCTACGGCACGACCGGCCGCATGCTGAGCGAGCTTCTGCTGGAGCACAGCGAAGCGCGTCTGGTGCTCGCCGGCCGCGACCTGGGCAAAGCCCGGCGGGCGGCCGGCGAGCTCGCGGCGCGGTATGCGGGGCGCGTAGAAGGCCGGCGGGCGGACGCCGCCGACGCCGCCTCGTTGGAGGCGGCGCTGAGCGGCGTCGACCTCGTCGCCGTCGCGGCCAGCGTGCTGAAGCACGCCGGCACGGTCGCCGAGGCGGCCCTGCGTGCCGGCGCCGACTACTTCGACCTGCTGCTCTCCAGCCCCGCCAAGCTCGACGCGCTCGAGCGCCTGCGCCCCCGCATCGAGGCCGAGGGCAGGTGCTTCGTCACCGACGGGGGCATCCACCCCGGCCTTGCGGCGGTCATGGTCCGCGCGCTGGCGCCGCGCTTCGCGCGGC